>DASQMK010000733.1:0-1789 GCA_035645575.1 Metabacillus sp. | reverse complement strand
ATTTTAGTATAAGTAAAATAAATGATATCTAAATACCAGGATCCTCTTTATTATATCAATAAAGAGAAAATAATTAGGAGGGGAATCAGATGGAATCAAATGGCCTTATGGGAGGGATATTTAAGGTCTGTGATTGGATTTCGAAATTAGCGTACGTAAATCTTTTATGGGTGATATTTACACTAATAGGCTTTGGTCTTTTTGGAGTAGCTCCTTCGACGGTAGCACTGTTCTCAATTGTGCGCAAATGGATAATGGGAGAAAATAATATCCCTGTATTTTCAATGTTTTGGTCAATATATAAAAGTGAGTTTAAGAAATCGAATTTGTTATCATTTTTATTGATATTTATCATTTTTTTTATGTATGTAGATTGGGTACTGATTGGTTCTATGCAAGGAATACTTCATCATATCTTTCTTACTATCTTTATCATCATTTCAATCATTTTTACAGTTATTCTAGTCTATATCTTCCCTGTTTACGTTCATTTTGAAGGAAGTATTCTTAACTATTTTAAATCGGCCATTTTGATTGGAACATCTTTCCCAATACGAACCTTGATGATGGTGTTAGCGGTTGGTACAGGAATTCTTACTAGTTTATTGTTTCCAGGAGTAGGTGTTCTATTTTTTGGTAGTGGGTTAAGTTTTGCTTTAATGTACTTTTCCTACTCTATTTTTAAAAATGTGAATCCAAATATTAAGTGAAACTTCTATCAGTGGGGGTTTTCTTCATCCTCCACTGATGGTTAGTCGAACCAATCGGATCTTTACGGGCATTCCTCCACCTAACTTCTTTGTAAACTCAGAAGCTTGATGTAGGGGTCTTACTGCCCGTTAAGAGTGGGATAAATTCACAACATGAATGAGGGCTGTCGCTTAGGTGATAGCCTTTTTTTGAATGAGTAAACAGGTTGATTGGTGCGGAAATCAACCATTCTCATGTGGCAAATTACATAACAATATATTTTATGATAGTAGCAAAAATAATATTAAGGGGAAAAAGGTAAAAAATATTGCAATTTACATCAAAATAGCGTTAAGTCTCTAGCCTATTCATTTCATATAATAAATCTATATTACAAAGAGAGGTGATACCCAATGAGTTCGAGAGCAGTAACAACTACATCAACAAAGGTTAAGGTTTTAAGAAAGAAAAAGTCATCTATTGAGAAAAGTGAAAATCTAGCAGGGTTTCTATTTGTATCACCAATGCTTATAGGAGTTTCAGTGTTAGTTTTACTACCTATTTTCGCTACATTTATTCTTAGTTTTGCAGATTGGAAGTTTATTCAAGGGATTGATCAATTAAAATGGGTAGGATTTAAAAATTTTAGTGATCTATTGGGAGACAAAGTATTTCTGAAATCGTTATTAAATAATGCAATCTTTTTATTCACTGTACCAATATGTATGGCGATTTCATTAGTACTAGCAGTTGTTATCGATAAAAGTGTTTACATGAAGAGCTATTTTAAGGTAGCGTTTTTTATGCCTTATATCTCAAGTGTAGTTGCTATAGCAGTAGTTTGGCAGGTATTATTTCATCCTTCAGCAGGACCAATTAACCAAACATTAATGGCCTTAGGAATTTCGGAACCACCGAAATGGATCGCAGACCCTAACTTTGCTTTATTATCTGTTATGCTAATTCAAGTTTGGATATCAGTGGGGTTTAATTTAATCATTTATATTGCTGGACTTCAATCTATTCCAAAAGAATTATATGAGGCTGCAGAAATGGATGGAGCGAATGCTTGGGTTAAATTTAGGCAAATTACCTTCCC
>DASQMK010000732.1:0-2437 GCA_035645575.1 Metabacillus sp. | reverse complement strand
CCAGCTGTATTAGGTGGTGCAACAGTTGTGATGTTTGGAATGGTTATTTCTTCTGGAATTAAAATGCTTGGGTCTGTGGATTTTAGTGATCAGCAAAATTTGTTGATTATTGCTTGTTCAATCTCGTTAGGCTTAGGTGCTACTGTTGTTCCTGATCTTTTTGCAGGCTTGCCACAGTCACTCAGAATCATAGTGAGTGACGGGATTATAACCGGAAGCTTAACAGCAATTTTATTGAATTTATTTTTTATGATTAGTACAAAAACGAAACCTGCCTCATTAGAGGGAGATCAATCGGTTGCGTAATAGATTCTACAAAGGAGGGGGAAGTATTGGTCACATTATCTGAATTGAATGAAGTTAGTCATCGTGAGTTTGTTGAATTTCTTGGGGATATATTTGAGCATTCTCCTTGGGTTCCTGAAAAAGCGTGGGCATATCGTCCGTTTGCCTCTTTAACAGATCTACATGAAAAAATGGTGTTAATTGTGAAAGAAGCAGCCTATGAAGAAAAACTCGCGTTAATTCAAGCTCATCCTAACTTAGGGACTCGTCTTGAAATGAGTGGGGCATCTGTGCAGGAGCAGGCTGGAGTAGGGTTAAATCAACTAACAACTGAGGAATTTGTACAATTTTCCGCATTGAATAAACAGTATATGGATAAGTTTGGTTTTCCGTTTATTATGGCTGTAAAAGGTCAAACGAAAACAATTATCTATGAATCTATGCACCAAAGAATTAACCATAGTGAATTAGAAGAATTTGAAACAGCGTTAAAAGAAATTGAAAAAATTGCTTACTTTCGTTTAAAAGAACTAATTAAAATAAGGGGTGCTCACATGAAGAAACAACGAACTGTATCATACGGTAAAGGTAATGTTTTTGCCTATCGAACATTTCTAGCTCCATTGGAAGGGGTAAAACAAATTCCTGAATCTGACTTTGCTGGAAGAAGCAATATTGTATTTGGAGTCAATGTGAAAATGGAAGTGGGAGGTCAAAAGCTATTGCCTTCATTTACTGAAGGGGATAATAGTCTGGTTGTTGCCACAGATTCTATGAAAAACTTTGTGCAAAGACATTTAGGGAGCTATGAAGGATCAACAATTGAAGGATTTCTCCGATATGTTGCTGAGGAGTTTTTGAACAAGTACGACCATATTGACACCATTAAGTTAATTGGCGAAGAGGTTCCTTTTGAACTAACCAAAACAGCCTCTGCTGATGGATTAACACAAAGTGATCTTGTATTTAAGCATTCACGAAATGAAAAAGCGATAGCGACAATTGAAATGGTTCGAAATAGTGAGACTATTGACATTGTGCATCAAAGTAGTGGTGTTCTAGATTTACAGTTGATTAAAGTTCGAGGGAATTCATTTGTTGGTTTTATTCGCGATGAATATACAACTCTCCCAGAAGATAGTAACCGCCCGCTCTTTATCTATTTAAATATTGGGTGGGAATATGAAGATATTGAAGATTCGGTAGGCTCTGCTCCACATAGCTATGTATGTGCAGAACAAGTTCGTGATATTGCTACATCTGTATTCCATGAACTTGAAACACCTTCTATTCAACATTTAGTTTATCTTATTGGCTGTCGTGTTCTTGAAAGATTCCCGCAGCTTCGAGAAGTGAATTTTCAATCACAAAACCATACATGGGATCCTGTTGTGGAGAAAATACCCAACTCAGAAGGTAAGGTGTATACTGAACCTCGTCCTCCTTATGGTTTTCAACATTTTACTGTTACAAAAGAAGATCTCGAAACTAGTAAAGAACTTTCCGAAACGATGAATATTTCTAAATAAGGATTGATAGATATGAAAGGTCTTACAACACATATATTGGATTTAACACATGGTATTCCTGCTGCTGATGTTCTTATTCAGCTATCTAGACTAGAGGAATCTGGAGCTATTGTTATAAAATCAGCTAGAACCAATCAGGATGGACGGTTAGATGAGCCGCTTCTTTTGGGAGAAGAGATGCAGATAGGAGAATATGAGTTATTGTTTTATATAGGAGGTTATTTCCGCGGAAAAGATGTCTCCTTACCAGAACCGGCGTTTTTAGATAAAGTGTCAATCCGCTTTGGGATTGCAGAAGAGGGTGTTCACTATCACGTGCCATTATTAGTATCACCTTGGGGGTATCAGGTTTATAGAGGAAGTTGAAAGGTTGTTCATGATGATTCACACAAAAACCTAACCGATTTTCCGAGGATATCCAGAAAACTTACAAAAATGAATATATATTAAAAAGCCTCCACCTAATTCTTATTGGTGGAGGCTTCGTTTTATCCCGCTCTTAACGGGCAGTAAGACTCCCGCATCAAGCTTCATAGTTTACAAAAAAGGTAGGTGGGGGATAACCGCCCGCAAAGGTCCGATTGGTTCAACTAACCATCAGTGGGGGATGAAGAACCCCCCCC
>DASQMK010000731.1:0-8188 GCA_035645575.1 Metabacillus sp. | reverse complement strand
AGCAAATGAGGTCATCGAAGGTGGGCAAACAATGAATCCCAGTACAGAGGACATTGTTAAGGCGATTCATGACGTAAATGCTGAAAATATTATCATTCTGCCTAACAACTCTAATATTGTGATGGCTGCTCAACAAGCTGCATCTGTTGTCGAAGAAAATGTCATTGTGATCCCGTCGAAGACTGTTCCACAAGGAATGGCGGCATTGCTCGCTTTCAACCCAACAGTGGAATCAGAAGAAGTTGAAGGATTGATGAATGAAGCCTTACAACATGTGAAGAGTGGTCAAATCACATATGCAGTACGTGATACAAATATTGATGGCCTCGATATTTCAAAAGGCGATTTTATGGGTATTTCAAACGGTAAAATTGTCATTACGGACAGAGAACAATTAGCTGCTTCAAAAAAGCTTCTAACTGAAATGATTTCAGAAGATGATGAAATTGTCACCATTATTCAAGGTGAAGATGCATCAGATGATGAAACAGAACAGCTGCTGCAATATGTTGAAGAAATGTTTGAAGATGTTGAAGTTGAAATGCACAAAGGTGACCAGCCTTTATATTCATATATCTTTTCAGTTGAATAACAAACAAACAACAAAAACCCAGGTTTTCTGGGTTTTTTGTTGTTTATAGGCACGCATATACCAGTAAATTATTTGAATAATTCCTCAATTCTACAAATCATGCTGTTTTAGCTGAAATCTGTTAAACTAACATTGTAGGAAACGAATGTTCCCTAATCGATAGTAACTAGCATATAATAATTTAAAATCTTTATTTATAATAATTGAGTTTATGACATTGGGGATGATTATGGACAATTTGAATTAGTAGGAATTTCAATCCGCGGAGGAAAAATTGAAATTACAGAATTAAATGGTTTTGTCTTAAAACTGTCAGATAATCATCCCGCAAGATTGGTTGTTCACCATGACCGATATGGGGTTATTGCGGTAGTTCCTAATGTATTAACAAAACATGAGATCAATATTGGTCATATGGATGTTTTAAGAAAAGAAGTGGGTCAACTGGCACTTATGACAATCGAAACAGATCAAAATATCCATCAAAATGAAATTGATGAATTAAAAACATTACCTGAATATATTAAAAGTGACTAGAATTGATGATGAATTATAAAATCTAAACCATTTTAAACGAGTGAGGGAGTCATCGATGTTCCGAAATGTAGAGGAGCTAGTTTCATTAGCTGAAATCAAACGGGTGAAAATTGCTGAAATCATAGTCGAGCAGGAGTGTCAAGTATCTGAAAGAACTCGAGAAGAAGTTTAGGCTCAAATGGAGAGAAATCTTATTGTCATGGAGCAAGCTGTTGAAAAGGGCTTAAAGGGTGTAAAATCACACTCAGGATTAACCGGTGGTGATGCTGTATTACTGCAAGATTAACTAAAGAAAGGCAACTTTCTTTCAGGATCAACTATATTAGATGCTGTTAGTAAAGCAGTTGCAACTAATGAGGTTAATGCTGCAATGGGGACAATATGTGCAACACTGACAGCTGGTTCTGCAGGAGTTGTTCCAGGTACACTAATTGCAGTTAAAGAAAGATTAAAGCCTACCCGTGAAGAAATGATCGAGTTCCTCCTTACTTCAGGAGCATTTGGATTTGCTGTCGAATGATTGCTGCAGATATGGCTTTGGAAGGTATTGCAAGTAGAATTCCGTGTGATGAAGTGATTGAGGCTATGTTTAAAATTGGCCAAACAATGCCTACCGCACTCAAAGAAACTGCACAAGGAGGGTTAGCTGCGACTCCAACAGGTCAACAGCGAAAGGCTCAGATCTTTGGAAAAACGCAAAAATGATGGTGGAGAATAAATTATTAGAACCAATTTCTGTTTTAAAAGGTGTTGGAAGTGAAACAGAAGAATTATTGAATGATGTAGGAATATACACAATTCAAGATCTTCTGGAGTATTTTCCATATCGTTATGATGACAATAGCTTGCGAGATTTAGAAGATGTAAAGCATGATGAGCGTGTAACAGTAGAGGGGAGGGTGCACAGTGAACCTTCTCTCACCTTTTTTGGGAAAAAGCGTTCTCGTTTAACATTTCGATTGCTAGTAGGACGTTATCTTTTGTCAGTTGTTTGTTTTAACCGTCCTTATTTTAAAAATAAACTTGCTATTGATTCGACTGTGACCGTTACTGGAAAATGGGACAAGCATAGACAAACCATTACTGTCCAACAATTAACGTTCGGACCTAAGCAAGAATTATCAGGCATAGAACCGATTTACTCTGTAAAAGGAAAACTTACAGTAAAAGGAATGCGAAAATTTGTTTCGCTTGCTTTATCAAATTATTTAAATGATATTGAGGAAATCCTCCCAATTGATTTGTTACAAAAATATAAGTTGATAACAAGAAGAGAAGCACTTCAAACGATTCACAACCCTGAAGAAAAGGAACATTTAAAATTAGCTCGCCGGCGCTTTGTTTACGAAGAATTCTTATTATTTCAACTTAAAATGCAAGCACTAAGGAAAGTACAACGGGAACAATCAAAAGGTGCTGTACATCACTACTCAAAGGAAAAACATCAAAAATTTATTGATGCATTACCATTTCCACTCACTAACGCTCAATCCAGGGTTGTGAATGATATTTTACATGATATGACGTCACCCTATCGAATGAATCGCTTATTACAGGGAGATGTTGGATCGGGTAAAACCGTTGTAGCTGCTATTGCTATTTATGCAGCGGTGCTCTCTGGCAATCAAGCTGCACTTATGGTTCCGACCGAAATTTTAGCGGAGCAGCATGCTGATTCACTTTTAAGACTTTTTGAACCATTTAATGTAACAGTTGCATTACTTACAAGTTCAGTAAAAGGGAAAAAACGAAGAGAATTGTTTGAAAAAGTAGCAAACAATGAAATCAAACTATTAATTGGTACTCATGCTTTAATCCAAGATGAAATAAAATTCCATAAACTAGGTCTTGTCATAACAGATGAACAACATCGTTTCGGTGTGGAGCAAAGACGAATGCTTCGTGAAAAAGGAGAGTATACGGATGTCTTGTTCATGACTGCAACACCTATCCCTAGAACATTAGCAATTACAGCTTTTGGAGAGATGGATGTGTCGATTATTGATGAGCTGACTGCTGGAAGAAAAACAATAGAAACATATTGGGTTAAACCAACGATGCTCGAGCGAATCTTAGCTTTCATTGAAAAGGAAGTATCAAAAGGTCGCCAAGCATATGTAATTTGTCCGTTAATCGAGGAATCTGATAAATTAGATGTTCAAAATGCCCTTGATGTTTACAGTATGTTAACTCATTATTATCAAGGGAGATTTCAAGTCGGACTCATGCATGGACGTCTCTCTTCAGAAGAAAAAGATTCTGTTATGAGAGATTTTAGCCAAAATGAAATTCATGTATTAGTTTCAACTACTGTTGTGGAAGTTGGGGTAAATGTACCGAATGCAACAATGATGGTTATTTACGATGCAGAACGATTTGGACTATCTCAACTCCACCAATTACGAGGTCGTGTAGGGCGAGGCAGTGAACAATCATATTGTATTTTACTTGCAGATCCTAAATCAGAAACAGGAAAAGAACGAATGAAAATCATGACAGAGACAAATGACGGCTTTGTTCTCTCTGAACGTGATTTAGAGTTAAGAGGACCTGGCGACTTTTTTGGGAAAAAACAAAGTGGGATGCCAATCTTCAAAGTTGCTGATATGGTTCATGATTATCGTGCATTAGAAGTGGCAAGACAAGATGCAACAGAACTAATTCAATCAAAAGCATTTTGGAATGACGAAAAATATGAATTATTAAGAGATTACCTATATCAATCAGGCATTCTTGATGGTGAAAAACTAGATTGATTATCTGCCTTCTGACTTTTTAATAGAATTAAAACATTTTCTAGAAAACAGATCGCAATACAGTTGCAATCTGTTTTCTTTATATATATACTACTATTAGTACCTAGTCTTAATAGTTCGGACGGTGTCTTGAAATCATGAGAAAAAGTAAAAAAGAGAGACAGCTTTTATTACAGGAAACAATCGCTAACACACCATTCATAACCGATGAAGAACTAGCTGAGAAGTTTCAAGTTAGTATTCAAACGATACGCTTGGATAGGTTAGAATTATCTATTCCTGAATTAAGAGAACGAATAAAACACGTAGCTGAAAAGAAACTAGATGATGAAGTAAGGGCATTACCGATAGAAGAAGTAATAGGAGAGATAATTGACTTACAATTAGATGAGTCTGCTATCTCTATTTTAGAAATAAAAAAAGAGCATGTTTTTAGTCGAAATCAAATTGCCAGAGGTCACCACTTATTTGCACAAGCAAACTCTTTGGCTGTTGCGATGATTGATGATGAATTGGCGTTAACTGCTAAGGCGAATATTCGATTTACAAGACAAGTAAAAGAAAATGAGCGGGTAATTGCCAAAGCCAAAAAGGTGAAAACTGAATCTGAACCTAAACGGACTACAGTTGAGGTAAATAGTTTTGTTGGCAATGAATTGGTTTTTTCTGGTGAGTTTGAAATGTATCGCTCAAATCAAACACAAAGGTAGGTTACATAATGAAGCTAGCGATCGATGCAATGGGCGGAGATCATGCACCACAAGCAATTGTTGAAGGTGTCATGAAAGCTATTTCCGCTTTTCCTGATCTGGAGGTTACACTAGTTGGTCAAGAAGATAAAATAAAAACATATTTAACGGATTCAACTAGAATTACAATAATACATACTGATGAAGTAATTGAAGGAACAGATGAGCCTGTTCGTGCAGTTAGACGTAAAAAAAATTCGTCAATGGTTTTAATGGCAAATGAAGTTAAAGAAGGTAGAGCAGATGGGTGTATTTCAGCAGGAAACACGGGAGCCCTTATGACTGCAGGATTATTTGTTATAGGAAGGATTGAAGGAATAGAAAGGCCCGCATTATCTCCAACATTGCCAACATTGGATGGAACAGGATTTTTATTTTTAGATGTTGGAGCAAATGTTGATGCAAAACCAGAGCATCTATTACAATATGCTATCATGGGTTCAGTATACGCTGAAAAAGTTAGAGGAATTAAAAATCCTCGAGTAGGGCTTTTGAATGTCGGGACAGAAGATAAAAAAGGGAATGACTTAACTAAGCAAACCTTTGAACTGTTAAAAGATACAAATCTTAATTTTATTGGAAATGTTGAATCACGGGATTTGATGGAATCTGTGGCAGATGTCGTTGTAACTGATGGATTTACAGGAAATATCGCTCTCAAGACAATTGAAGGTACGGCTCTTTCTGTATTCTCGATGCTAAAGTCTGCTTTAACAAGTAATTTTACGTCAAAGCTTGCTGCAGGCATATTAAAACCTCAATTAAAGGTTATTAAACAGCAAATGGATTATTCAGAATATGGCGGAGCTGCTTTATTTGGGTTGAAAGCTCCTGTAATAAAAGCTCACGGTTCATCTGATGTAAATGCGATTTATAATGCTATCCGTCAAACAAGAGAAATGGTATCGAATGATGTATCAGGTACAATTCTTTCTTCACTAAAAGGGTAGGAAACGGAGGATTACAAGATGACAAAGATTGCATTTTTATTTCCAGGTCAAGGCTCGCAAGTTGTTGGCATGGGGAAGGACTTCTATCAAGACATTTTAGAGTCAAAGGAAATCTTTGATAAAGCTGACAAAAAATTAGGCCAGGAATTAAAAGAATTAATTTTTGAAGGCCCGCAAGATACATTAACTTTAACTTATAATGCCCAACCGGCATTGCTAACAACAAGTATGGCCATATTAGAATATGTTAAACAATTCGACATTCACGCTGACTATGTTGCAGGTCATAGCTTAGGTGAATACTCAGCACTTGTCGCAGCAGGAGTATTAAATTTTGAAGATGCGGTATATGCTGTGAAAAAGCGTGGAGAGTATATGGATGAAGCTGTACCAGCAGGTCAGGGTGCGATGTCAGCTATTTTAGGTATGGCTGCTGGGGAATTAGAAAAAATCACAAATGAAGTAACTGAAAATGGTGATTCTGTTCAATTGGCGAATTTAAATTGCCCAGGACAAATTGTTATTTCTGGAACAGCTAACGGTGTTGAAAAAGCATCAGCGCTCGCAAAAGAAAATGGAGCAAAACGAGCAATACCTCTAGTTGTAAGTGGTCCATTTCATTCTGAGTTAATGAAACCGGCTGCTGAAAAATTTGATCAGGTATTATCTGAATTAAGCTTTAAGGATGCAGCTATTCCAGTGGTTGCAAATGTAACAGCACAACCAGTACAAAGTCACCAAGAGATTAAGGAATTACTTGTAAAACAGTTATTCTCACCTGTAAGATGGGAAGAGTCGGTAAGAACTATGATTGAAAATGATGTGACAACCTTTGTAGAAATTGGACCTGGTAAAGTATTAACTGGTTTAGTAAAAAAAATAGACCGTTCTGTAACTGTTCATAATATTTTTGACCTAGACTCCTTAAAGGGTACGGTAGATAAATTGAAGGGGGAAGCCTAATGTTGAGCAATAAGGTGGCTCTAGTTACTGGAGCATCACGAGGAATTGGAAAAGCAATTGCTTTAGATCTTGCAAAGAATGGAGCAAGTGTTGCGATTAACTATGCTGGAAATGAAGCAAAGGCAAATGAGGTCGTAGATGAAATTAAAGGAAATGGTGGACAAGCTATTGCGATTAAAGCAGATGTGTCGAATAGTGATGATGTTCAGCAAATGATAAAAGAAGTGATCAAGGAATTTGGTCAATTAGATATTCTCGTAAACAACGCGGGAATTACAAGAGATAATCTCCTTATGCGGATGAAAGATTCGGAATGGGATGATGTTATTGATACAAATTTAAAGGGCGTATTTCTTTGTACAAAAGCTGTTACAAGGCAAATGATGAAGCAAAGAAATGGTCGTATTATTAACATTACATCTGTTGTTGGTGTAAGTGGAAATCCAGGCCAAGCAAATTATGTGGCAGCAAAAGCGGGTGTGATTGGATTAACAAAAACTACAGCAAAAGAATTAGCATCAAGAAATATTACTGTAAATGCGGTTGCTCCCGGTTTTATCACAACAGATATGACGGATGAGTTAAATGACGAAATCAAAGCAGATTTACTCAAACAAATTCCGTTAGCTACTTTGGGAGAACCAGGTGATATAGCTAATGCTGTCACGTTCCTAGCATCCGACAAAAGCAAATATATTACAGGTCAAACGCTTCATGTTAATGGCGGAATGGTCATGTAAGTTGCTTTATTCTTGTATTTCCTTTAACTAATTAGGAAAACTAGTGATCAAATGAGATTTTTAAAGAAAATACTAGAATGAAACCTAGTTTTTCGTAATGAAATCATCTATAATACTTGAGGGGAGGTGAAGGAAAATGGCAGATGTTTTAGAACGTGTAACAAAGATTATCGTTGACCGCTTAGGTGTTGATGAAGCTGAAGTAAAGTTAGAGTCTTCATTTAAAGATGATCTTGGAGCAGATTCCCTAGATGTAGTTGAGCTTGTTATGGAACTTGAAGATGAGTTCGATATGGAAATTTCTGACGAAGATGCAGAAAAAATCGGTACAGTGGGTGACGCTGTTAACTACATAAATAGCCAACAGTAATGTTGCTGATAAAGTCCCGTATATATTACGGGACTTTACCCCTTTTATTTAGCCTTTTCAAGCTCAATATTTCACGTTAATTTTAGGCTCCTATGCTTAATTATTATCATACTGTATACTATAGTAAACAAAACCGTAGGCCATAAGCTACTTCATAATTCAAGGGACAAAAACCATACCTTCAATTATGAAGTGTCTTATAAAAGGTTAAACAAGGAGTTACTTTCGCATCTTAATTGGAGGTACCAAGCTATGGCAAGACATATTAATTATAAAGAGAGACGTTCTTTTGCTAAAAAAGCGGAAGAATTTAAAAAATTTCAAGAGACTATTGGTCATACGTTCGCGAATGAAAAACTCTTGTATCAAGCTTTTACCCATTCATCATATGTAAATGAGCATCGAAAAAAACCTTATGAAGACAATGAGAGGTTAGAATTCTTAGGTGATGCTGTTCTTGAATTGACAATTTCTCAATATCTATATAAGAAATATCCTATGATGAGTGAAGGAGAACTTACGAAACTACGC
>DASQMK010000730.1:0-6759 GCA_035645575.1 Metabacillus sp. | reverse complement strand
AAGAGAGTTGTCAAATAAACAAGGATGCTTTCGTAAGGGTTATGAACGAAAACATGTCATTTGTGATACCTAATAGTTTTAAGAACTCTAGTAGCAAAATATTAGTTACCGTAGGAGAGAAAGAGAGAAAAATCATGAAAGACTCAATGAAAGAAATTATTGAAAGTAATCCTAATTGTAAAGGTCTTATAATTCCTAGAATTGGTCATGGGTTTCCATTAGCAGAGCCTAAACTTTTTAACGCCACGTTAGAAGAGTGGATTGAAAATGATGTTATTATTAGTGAAGCAAAACAAATCTAGAAAATTTAAACTGATTTATTATATACAGCCATGCCTTAATGGATATGGCTGATTTTTATATCTCTCGTAAATACTTTACCATAATCAAATTCGATTTCTGACACGCACTTAAAAGCATCTGGTTTACTCGTTCTTTGGTCGCCATTTTCTTGCTTTGTTGAAGAAAGTTGAACCAGTAAAGGTAGTTGTCCAAATACTTGGTTGCCACGCCTTGAAACCGTTGCATCCAGTCCTTCAATCGCTTATGGTAACTGTTTACATGTTGAAGGTGGTATATGCCTTTTTTGACATATCCCTCTTTGCTTAGGTTAATCGTCTCGTGTTTAAGCTCCTTGATAAGAGCAAACTTCTTATAGTTTGTAGCGGTATCTGTGCATAACAAAGAAGATGGATCTATATAATTTCCAATGACCGCATCAATTTCTTCTGCTCTTACACGACCAGTACCTGCTTTTTGAGCAATAACTTGTCCATCGCGGTCTTGTGCTACCACAACAGCGATTTTGAGGTTACTTATCCCTCTCTTCTTATCTCTACCTCCACGTTTCTTTGGCTTTCTAACGACCACTTCACGCCCTTTTAAAGACTCCTTAAAGAAGGTCTCGTCACTTTCAACGATACCTTTTAATGTTTGAAATCCTAATGAACGAAGGGCGAAAAGTACCTTGTGTCGCCAGTAGAATGCAGTAGATAGGTGGATACCCAGTCTTTCAGATATTTTCGGTAAGGTATATCCCTCAACCATTAAATGAAAGAAGGTAGACCACTTCCCAAGATAGCGAGTTCCAGATATAGGGGTGTTTGTAAGGTCGTTGAAAGATTTGCCACAGTCACGACAAAGATATCTTTGTCTGTTTCTGTATTTACTGTTTCGTTTCACCTTTACACTACCACAATGAACACAACCTAATCCTTCGTTGAAGCGTTTCTCTCTAATGAATGTAAACGCATCTTTCATATCTTCATCCTCATCAGAGAAGAAGTCTTCTTTTATAAGGTTAAACAGCTTCTGTTGTTCGTGTTTGGGTAAATCCATGAAATCGGTATAAAAGTCTTTCCACATCCCGAAACCCCTCCTATGGCAGTATTTTAGCACCTAATAGGAGTTTGTCAAAATAGCAACAATCTATACGAAAACAGCCATGTTTTAAGATGTTTAGGAGCTTTTAATGCGGAAAAACTTGTTGTTGGAAACAAGTAATCTAATGTTTCAAGTTATAAAGGTAATCATACTTAAAACTGAAGAAACAGCTTTTAATTTAATGAAGATCATAGCTATTATACAGGCATAGCCTAAATCATTAGAATAAGGAAATATAATTTAATGCGCAATTCTCTAATAAGTGAACAATAAAGAAAAGACCAGCATCTATGATGATACTGGTTAAAAGGTCAAGATAAGCAACGTTTGTAGAAAGGGGCTCCACTCATTTTATTCATTTGAAAGGTTTTAAATTCCACTAAAGACACAAGGATAGCTAGTCAATCGGAGTAATATAGTGAGTGATGTTCCTTGTGCCTAGAATTATTATGTACCAAAAGGAGGATTCTTAATTACATTTTTTTGTAAATTAATTTGAAATCAACGTAGATCAAGCTGTAAGAAAAAAATATTTAGTATTTTTGTTGTTTTGATTTATTGTAAACAAAGTCAGTTAATGTTTTTACAAACAATCCAATTATAAATAACGTTATAAATGACCATAAATAATTCCAATTATTTATTCTATAGAAGTCGAAATAAACAAATGTCGGTATACAAATGAAAGAAATTATTGCAAAGACAATTATGCTTATAAAAAGAAAATACTTCCATCTGCTAACATATTGGTAAACAAGGGTGATTACTACAGGTATGCAAAGAAAATCAACTGCATTCGCTGTTTTAAGTGGGGCAAAAAACTCGTGTGGATATGTCCAAAAATTGAAATAAAGTCCAAGTTCATCAATATAACCAATAGAGATGAAGCTTAATAAAAATGCAATTGTCATTACTAATATTCTATTCTTATCTATTAAGAATACAAAAAGAATAAGGAAAAGTAGATTAATGAGTAAAATTACCCACCAATGAATACTAAATAAATCATGATCTAACCAATAACGAATTTCTAAGTGATTTGCCTTTTCATAAAATGATTGAATTTGCTCAAACATATTCAGACCTCCTAATTAAAAATTATTCCCAATTTCGTAAGGATTATGCGTTCATTAAAATTACCTTATTATTCCTTAATTTGCTTAATACATGCATTTTTTTAGACTTACAAAAAGTACAAATTAATAGTTGACTTAAGCAAGTATTAAAGGGTAAAATTGGTAAATGATAAAATATTAGAATTTTAGGAGATGAACATATGAGTAATGTAGAGAGTCAGTTCGGCCTTGAGTTTAGGAAGTTCAATCGGTTTTATACGGATGTTTTAGGCTTTTTAAATGAACATATATATGACAGCCCTTTTTCTTTAACAGAAACTCGTATTCTATTTGAAATCTATAACACTAACAATTGTACTGCTAAAAATATTCAGGAAAAATTAGGTTTAGATGGCGGTTATACAAGTAGAATTATCAAAAAATTCGAAAGAGAGAAAATGATTTGTAAACAGAAGTGTAAAGAAGATGGACGTAATCATCTTTTATATGTAACTGATTATGGGGAATTCATTTATAAAGAGTTAGAAAAGAAGGCAAACCAGCAGGTAGATTATATTCTTGAAAAATTAGATCATGCCGAACAAGAAAAGCTCGTTTATTCCATGAACACAATACAACAAATTCTTTCTCAATCATTTAAAGAAAAAGAAAAATTTGTTTCAATTAGGAGTTATTACACTTCTGAAGATGTCAATAACATCATTGAAAAACAATGGTCTTTTTATAACCAAGTTTATAAGTGGGATAAAAGTTTCTTATCATATCTTCACGAAACCTTTGATGCTGAAATAGAAAAGATTTGGATAGCAGAGATAGGTGGTCAGTTTGCAGGATGTATTGGTTTGGTGAATGATACTAAAAAAGTAGGACAATTAAGATGGTTTTTAGTAAATCCAGCATTTCATAAAAGGGGGGTAGGTACTCAATTAATCAAATCTATTGTTCAATACTGTAAAGAACATAATTATGAGAGAATTTTTCTTTGGACAGTTAGTGATATGTTAACTGCAAGAACACTATATAAAAAATTCGGTTTTGAAATGACTGAAAAACTAGAAGAAAAAGAAATGTGGGGAGTAATCTTAGAAGAGGAGCGTTGGGATTTAGAGCTAGGGACAAGATAACTGTTTTTATTTTAGGAAGCTGTATGAAGATAAGATATCATTATGCTTGGGTTATTGTTTTTTTAACTTTTTTAACGTTTTTGGCTGTACAAGGAGTTCGTCTTTCGTTTGGTGCTTTTATTGAACCTTGGGAAAATGAATTTTCAATAGAAAGAGGAACGATTTCACTTATTTCAACTTTAAGTTTTATTATTTATGGCCTATCTCAACCAATTATAGGAAGGTTGGTTGATCAATTTGGTGCTCGTATGATTTTATCTTTCAGTACTTTCTTGGTGGGAATAAGTATTTCCTTAACATCTTTTGCGAGTCATCCATGGCAATTATTTATTCTTTATGGGGTAGTGGTTTCTATTGGTGTTGGGGGAGCATCTAATGTAGCAGCAACAGTGATCGTATCCAACTGGTTTAATGAAAAACGTGGACTTGCATTTGGAATTATGGAAGCCGGATTTGGAGCTGGACAAATGTTACTTGTTCCTGGATCCCTTATATTAATTCATTGGTTTAATTGGAAAGTAACAGTTGTGATCTTAGGTGTATTCCTAGTACTCATTGTCTTTCCTGCTGTACTTTTATTCCTACGAAATCATCCAAAAGAAAAAGGGTTAGTTCCAATTGGTGGGGTAGTTATAGAAGAAAAATCAGTTAAACAAAGAGATTTGAACATAAACCCAACATTATGGAATGTTTTTCAGAAAAGGGAGTTTTGGTTCTTGGTTTTGCCTTTTGCTATTTGTGGTTTTACTACCACGGGATTAATGGATACTCACCTAATTCCTTTTTCACATGACCATGGGTTTTCGACCAGTGTTACTAGTGCTGCAGTAAGTTTACTAGCTGGATTTAATATTATAGGTATTTTAATCTCTGGTGTAGTAGCAGACCGTTGGAGCAGTCGGAAAATGTTGTTCTTTTTATATATGACCAGAGCACTATCAATTTGTATTCTTTTATATAGTCATAATTCTGTGCTGCTGCTTATTTTTGCTATATTATTCGGTTTGGTTGATTTTGCAACGGTAGCTCCTACTCAATTACTAGCTACTCAATATTTTAAAAAATATTCAATTGGCTTTATCTTGGGATGGTTATTTCTAAGCCATCAAATTGGTTCAGCATTAGGTGCATATTTACCAGGCTTGTTTTATAGTATGATGAACAATTATACCATTACCTTTTATTTTTCAATTATTATCTTAATAGGAGCAGCTATTTTTAATTTCTTACTTCCTGAACCTCATAAAATCGCTAAAAATGAAAATATAGATAATAAAGAACAAATGCAAAGTTAGGAAAAAGGACATGACTAAAGTTGCCACTTAGCTATTATTTCCATTGGAAAAAAGTTCTTAATAAAGTTGTTTAAAGCATTCTTGAAATTATTCCATAAAAGGGTTACATTCTTTGACTAATAGTTTAATATAATTGGATATATATGTTAATATATATTTCTTGACTTGAAATTGGGCATGAATGGGGAAGTTTAATGAAAATAATAAATAAATTGCCAAATAGAAACCAAGACATACATTTGGACTTAATTAAAAATGGATGGGTTCCTATGAATGAACCTAAAAATTTAATAAGCGCAATTTTGTTATCTATCCCTTTAATGATTGTTAATGCAATCATTTCTATTGGAGTAATAAATATCTTTTCCACTATTTCTTTAAGAGATTTTGGGTTTACATCTGATTCATTATCTATAACAATTAACTTTAGTATTATTTTTTGGCTAGTCTTACTACTAATACTTCATGAATTACTTCATTTGATATTTATTCCAAATTTTATTAAATCAGAAAAAACATTTATAGGAATTACTCTGTTCGGGGGTTTTGTTATAACGGAAGATGAGGTTTCAAAACCTAGGTATATTTTCATTACAATTGCTCCATTTATTGTTATTTCTATCATTTTGCCATTAATATTTGGTGTGTTTGGACTATTAACAACGACCTTAAAATTTTTAATAATATTAAACTCAATGGCATCTTCAGTTGACATACTTAATCTCATTCTTTTAATTAAGCAGGTACCGAAAAAGGCAACTTTAATAAGTAATGGACCGAACACTTATTGGAAAAACACACAAGGGAACGAAAAGTCTAAACATAACGAAAGTAAATTATTTAACTAATGGATCCTGTCAACAATACCTCAAAGATATTGTTTTTTGGGTAATATGATTCTTAAAAACTGGGGGAATTGCGAATGATCACAAAACGTCCACTGCCACAAGAGTATGACGATTATTTCGAACGCTACATGAAATTGTTGCCTGCGGGTGATTTAATTGAGATATACGTTAATCAGATGAGATCTTTTTATTCACTTATTTCTAGATTGTCAGAAAGTGAAGCCGAGTTTCGCTATGATCAAGGAAAATGGAGTATCAAGGAGGTTGTTGGGCATTTGAGTGATGCAGAACGAATGCTCAGCTATAGACTGTTTTGCATAGCTCGCGGAGATTCCAGCCCAATCCCCTCCATTAATTTTGGGGAATATGTTATTCGGGGTGGATTCAACAAACGGCCAATTCAAGAAATAGTAGAAGAATGGAAATCAGTTAGACAATCAACACTCACTTTAATTAATAATTTAAGAGAAAACGATTTACGTAATATGGGCACTTTTAGAAACAACACGCTTACAGTTCTTGCGGCAGCGTGTATTATACCAGGGCATGTTGAACACCACATTAATATTTTGTATGAAAACTATAATATCTAAAGTTGAATTCATTTAAACGTAATGAAATAAAGGGTTGCGTTGAACGAATATCCATAAAAAAACCCCACAAGAGTGGGGTTTTTTACCATGTGTAAGCACCTTCGCAGGTATTAGCTTGTGGTTCATAATAACAATGTTGTTTAAATTGCCCTGCAAAAGGTTGATCGTACCATGTAGGTGGACATGCAGCATACGGATTAAAATACCAAAGAGCAAACTTGGAAGGCTGTTCTCTCCAATAGTCTAAGGTTTGTTTTGCTAATCTTTTTTCTGCACTTCTTGCTCTGTTATAAAAAACATTCCCTTTTTGTACTGCTTCAAAAGAATAATTTCCTCCTTGGACTTGATAAATCACATGTGGTACTGTTCTTAAACCCTGAAAATCTAAACAATTAGCTTTTAATCGATTTACAATGACATTACCCACCATAAGCATCCCT
>DASQMK010000729.1:0-2743 GCA_035645575.1 Metabacillus sp. | reverse complement strand
TCAGTAATCGCAGCTACCCAAGAATTAATTAATGGGAGCATCGAATTAACCTCAATAGGAACAGCAGCCAAATTAATCACCGTAAAAGCCTCCTAAGAATTCTATGAACTGCATAACAAAAAAAAGCAAAAAACTGGAATTGGGCCAAACCTAAAATAATCCCAGAAAGCATTGCAGAAAATTCGATAGCATCTTGTGTTGGGCACATTAACTTGTTAACTTCCTAATAATAAGAGAAAAAGAAATTGCTGGTATTAAATGAGTTGTTAAAATTTCCATATAAGCCAAAAGCTCAGTTTTAATGCCAGCGACTAAATCATTAGGAGAAGGTAAAGCAAGAGTGACACCAATAATATGAAAAGTTAAACTCAAAACCAATCCCGCGCAAAACTGAGAAGATAAGTAAAGCATAAATAAACGATAAGAGAAGGTAAACAGCGAAAGAAAACCTCAAACATAAAGGCACCATCAGAAAAACACTCCCACATAACTATAATTTACTCCCAAGAACATTAATTAACAACTTGACAAATTTCCAAGCAACAACAAGCCTCAAATAATCTATGACCCCAGATAAAAGCTCAATAACAATTCCACCCATTCCCCAAGGAGTCTGAACATTAATCTGACTAATTAAATACTGCAAATTAAACTGGGGCGGAGAAACAGGCAACATACCAGAAATAACTAAGAAAAAACGAGTTATCAGATTAACTTTAACAGCACAAGCATCAACAAGCATTAATATCATCATAAAGCTATAACGGAAGAAATGATAAAAACCACCAAAAGAACATATTTTAAAGAAGCCACCAACTTATTTAAATAACACAAAGGAAAAGACTGATTCATTACAGTCATAACAGGACAAGCTAACTCACCTGTAAGAGGAACAAAACCAGTAAACAAATCTAAAGGGAACTTATTAGAAAAAGCACCATTAACTAAAGAAGAAGCATCTATAGGAGAACAAGATGGGGCATCAGGAGCAGCAGATTTTAATTGACAAGGTTGAGCAAAAGACTCAGGAGGTATATAGTTAGAAACAATTTTTTTAGAAAGTATTATATTAGAATCATTAAGATTGTAATTATTCATCGTATTATTCCAACAATTACTGTAAAAAAAAAGGTCCTTAGCAGCCTGAGTGTTGAAAGTAGCATTACTAACAAAAGTGAAATTATACTTACAAGTGTAAATATCACTGTTAGGAGATAATACATCAAGAGTAATATGACAATAAGCAGGATAATAATCAGGATTAGGATTAGGTAAAGTAGTAGGAGAAAGTTCCTGAGCAAAAACAGGAAAAGAAAAAGAGAAGAAGAAAATCAAGAAAGCCAGAATTTGAGTCATAAAAAAAGGGGGGGAATTGCACCCCCTTAAATATTAGATTGCGCCCTTCATAATTGAAGAAAGCCACGACAGAGTAGTACGCGCAGCCCAGGGAGCCAAACCAGCCGAAAATACGGCAAGGCAAATCCCAGTGAGAACGGGTAACGTATCCGTCGTATTAGTTACAACAGCTTGCACTTCTGGCGGAACCACTGCCTGTGCTGCTTGCTCAGTAGTAAGCAAATAATAAGCAGTACCCGAAGTAACAGAAACGCCTAAACCAAAAGCAACACCAGCATCAGCAAATCTGGAATAATTGAACTTTGTATCACGAGAATCAGAAATTACACTGGTCATTTAGATGAATCCTTTTTAAGAAAATTGAGAGCAACAGAAGTAACAGAAAAAGCACCAACACCAACAAGCCCAACAACAACAACCGAACCCGCAGAAGTAGCCACATTAAGAGCGGTTTTCTTTAAATAATTGGTTGCAAGAACTTCACTGAGTGTAGCTGCAAGAACTAAATCAATCATAGACAATAAACTCCACTAAGTCAAGGGAATGTACAAAACAATCATACCAAAATCGATGAAATGATTGAGACATTTTATTTAAATAAAATATCGCTAAATCAGGGTCAAACATTTCATCAACACAAAATTGATAAAGACGGTCAAACTGCCTATCAAAAGAAGTGTAAGGCAAGTCATCAATTTGTCTTTCTACATCAAAATCTCCTTGTTCGTCACAATACAAAAAACGATTTTCCCAATCCATAATTTTCTCCTAATTTTCAGGAATCTAAACACAAGAGATTAATCATCAGATTATCCAAAATCCTTGATGAGGAGTATTACCAATAAAACGATGATAAAACTCAAGCAACTCAGGATCTAAAGTACCATCTTGAGCGTCAATATCATCAATGATAGTCAACAAATCATCACCATCATAAGGTTCATGATTGTCAGGAACAGAACTCATAAAACTCCTAAAGCACGAAAGGAAACATAAGCAATTAAATTCTGCTGATGAATCCAATTATCAACAGCAGTAGCATCAGAAGAATCAGGTAAATGTGAATTATTCACATTATGTGCAGAATTAAATATCTCGTCATCAAAATCAAAGGTAGGTTCCATTTAGCTAAGAAGAGGGTTGAGATTGAGTAGGTTTAAGCTTCAACAAAGGCAAAATTGTGCGAATTCCATCAGGTCCAGGAACATCAGCAACACAAATTAAATTGAGTTGCTCATATGTAGTCATCTTACCATTAATTGGTTTGGAAATAGGTTCGGAAGTATACATAAACCAATATTCATGATTAGTGGTAAGCAGCTCAATCAAATCATCGGTAACAGTAAACTTTTTACTAAAAGGCAATAGTTCCAAAGAAACATCAACC
>DASQMK010000728.1:0-4331 GCA_035645575.1 Metabacillus sp. | reverse complement strand
AACAATTCCTGTCATAATATCTTCTTCGCGGTCAATAAATTCACCATAAATTACTCCACGTTCAGCTTCTCGTACACGTTGAGTGACAACTTGTTTTGCTGTTTGAGCAGCGATGCGGCCAAAGTCCTTTGGAGTAACTTCCATTTCAATAACATCATTAACAACGTAATTTGGATTAATACTTTGTGCTTCACCAAGTGATATTTCTAAACGAGGATCATAAACCTCATCAACAACATCTTTCCGAGCAAACACCTTCATTGTTCCTGTTTCACGATTTAAGTCAACTCGAACATTTTGAGCTTGATTAAAATTACGTTTGTAAGCAGAAATTAGTGCCGCCTCAATTGCCTCAATAATAATTTCTTTGCTGATGCCCTTTTCCTTTTCTAAAATTGTTAAGGCATCTAATAATTCACTACTCATTTTAACGGCTTCCCCCTTAAAAAATAAGCTTCATGTAATACTTCTTGTGTTTCTTCTTACTTAAAATAAGAAGAGAATTCATAAGGTTGTGTATAAACAAGGAATTACCCTACTTAAACAATTTCACCTTTTTAACCGAAGGTGACAGCTAGACGAGCTTTTGCCACTTTATCAAAAGGGATTTCAACTTGTTTCTTTCTTGTTTTAATCGTTACAGTGACTGTAAGCGTTTGACCGTCGAAATCAGTTAAGACACCTTCAAATACCTTTTCTCCATTGATTGGCTCATATGTTTTAATGTGGACTTGTTTTCCGATTGCTTTTCTAATATCTACTTCTTTTTTTAATGGTCTCTCTGCACCTGGAGATGATACCTCTAAGAAATAGTTATGTTGAATCGGATCTAATTCATCAAGCTTTTCGCTTAATTTTTCACTAACAATTCCACATTCTTCAATGTCAATACCTGTTTCAGAATCAATGAATAATCGAAGAAACCAATTAGAACCTTCTTTAACATATTCAATATCGACTAATTCAAGGTTCATGTCCTCTAATATAGGTGAGACTAATTGTTCAACGATATCTGTAACTTTTTTGCTCATTCTCTTCCTCCTTGTAAGAATAGCGCAATGCTCCTGCATACAGGCTCAGCCATAAGTCAGCAAAGATCGAGGCTTTATGTGTAACAGCTTCTGATGAATAACCTCACCATTTTGACTACATGTTGGAACTTGGTGCGCTAACTTTACATTTGAACAATAGCAGTTTAACACCTTTAGCTGCTGAAAAACCCTGCCTTGTGAGCAGGGAATGGTATGTAGTATACTATCCGAATGACGAGGGCGATTACAATACGAAAGAGTGGGAGATTACCCCACTCTTTTCCTCTGCTTATCGTTAGCATTTCCATTAAAAGCATAACATAACCATCTTTTTTATGCAAATTATTTAGAAAAGCGAAAGCGACCGGGTAGCGACGTATGAACTGGAAGCCTCCGTATAAGATATAGGAAACACGAAGAGCGAAAGCGATTCGATGTTGACTTATCGTAAGGAGGAGGGTGAAGGTCACTGGTCGCTGTAGCTAGACAGCAATACTTAGCAAATAAATTTTATTCCTAAATTCTATTAGAAAAGCGAAAGCGATCCGGTAGCGAAGTATAACAGATTAAAACAATGATAACTGGTTTTGATCTGGTAACTCATCAAGACAACCATGTGTACTTAGGTACTCAATAATGGTTTTTGATACTTTTCCACGTTGCTGTAAGTCCTCTTTTGAAAGGAACTCACCATCTTCTCGAGCTTTTACAATGTTAATAGCTGCGTTTGTTCCTAGTCCCGGTATAGAATTAAACGGCGGTATTAGACTATTACCATCAATAATAAACTCGTCAGCGCTTGAGCGATAAAGATCAACCTTTTGGAATGAAAATCCTCGTTCACACATTTCTAGCGCTAATTCAAGAACTGTTAAAAGGTTTTTCTCTTTTGGTGAAGCTTCTAATCCTTTAAGGTTGATTTCTTCGATTTTTGCACGAATTGGAGTTGATCCTTTTACCATTGTATCGATATCGAAGTCATCTGCACGAACTGTAAAGTAAGCTGCGTAATATAAAAGTGGTAAGTGAACCTTAAAGTAAGCAATACGGACTGCCATTAATACATAAGCAGCGGCATGAGCTTTTGGGAACATATATTTTATTTTCAAGCATGAATCAATGTACCAAGAAGGAACTTCATTCTTTTTCATTTCCTCTTCCATTTCGTCTGTTAACCCTTTTCCTTTACGGACAGATTCCATGATTTTAAATGCAAAAGAAGGTTCAAGTCCCTGGTAAATTAAATACACCATGATGTCATCACGGCAACCAATTACTTCACTTAATGTACAAATCTTATTATGAATTAGCTCTTGTGCATTACCAAGCCATACATCCGTTCCATGTGACAGCCCAGATATTTGGACTAATTCTGAAAATGTAGTTGGTTTTGTATCCTCTAACATTTGTCGTACGAATCTAGTCCCGAACTCAGGAATTCCGAGAGTTCCGGTTTTACACATAATTTGTTCTTCTGTTACACCAAGAGACTCTGTACCACTAAAGATTTTCATAACCTCAGGGTCGTCCGTTGGAATAGTTTTAGGGTCAATTCCACTTAAATCTTGTAACATACGAATAACCGTTGGATCATCGTGTCCTAATATATCAAGCTTTAAGAGATTATCATGGATGGAATGGAAATCAAAATGCGTTGTTCGCCACTCAGATCCTGTTGCATCTGCAGGAAATTGAATAGGAGAAAAATCATATATATCCATATAATCAGGTACTACAATAATTCCGCCAGGATGCTGGCCTGTAGTTCTTTTCACACCAGTACAACCTTGAACAAGTCGATCCACCTCTGCACCACGATAGATAATATTATGGTCATTTGCATAGCCTTTCACATAACCATAAGCCGTTTTTTCTGCAACAGTTCCAATTGTTCCAGCACGGTATACATATTCCTCACCAAAAAGAACCTTTGTATAGTTATGGGCTATCGGTTGATATTCACCGGAGAAGTTCAAATCTATATCGGGAACCTTGTCTCCTTTAAATCCAAGGAACGTTTCAAATGGAATATCATGTCCATCCTTCGTGTATTGAGCACCACATTTTGGACATTCTTTATTCGGTAAATCGAAGCCAGAACCAACTGAACCATCATTAAAAAATTCAGAGTGCTTACAATCTGGACATACATAATGAGGTGGCAATGGATTAACCTCAGTAATTTCTGTCATAGTCGCAACAAATGAAGAACCAACAGATCCACGTGAACCTACAAGATATCCATCATCTAGCGATTTTTTAACGAGCTTATGTGAGATTAGATAAATAACGGCAAAACCATGCCCGATAATACTTTTTAATTCTTTCTCTAACCGGGCCTCAACAAGCTCTGGAAGGTTTTCTCCATATATCCTCCTTGCCATTGAGTAACTCATTTCACGGATTTCCTCATCAGCACCTTCAATTTTCGGTGTATATAGATCATCCTTAATGGGTTTTATCTCTTCTATCATATCAGCAATTTTATTTGTGTTTTCGATGACAATTTCTTTTGCTTTTTCTCCACCTAAGAAAGAAAAGCATTCAAGCATATCATCTGTTGTTCGGAAATGAACATCTGGTAACTCATGGCGATTTAATGGATTAGCTCCACCTTGAGAGCTCACTAATATTTTTCTATATATTTTATCTACCGGATTTAAATAATGAACATTTCCAGTGGCCACGACTGGTTTATTGAGTTTTTCGCCAAGCTTCACAATATTCGTTACGATTTCTTGTAGAGCTACCTCATCCTTAATATAATCTAGGGCAATAAGATGCTTATATACATCTAAAGGATGGACTTCTAAATAATCATAATACGCAGCAATTTCTTCTACTTCCTCTGGAGATTTTTGCATCATCCCTTCAAAAACCTCACCTTTATCACATGCAGAACCGATAATAAGTCCCTCGCGATATTTATTTAGTTGAGAACGAGGTATACGAGGTACACGGTAAAAATAATTGATATGTGAGATAGAAACTAATTTAAATAGGTTTTTTAAACCTGTATCATTTTGAGCAAGGACTATCGCGTGATATGGACGGGAACGTTGATAGGCATTTCCTTTTCCCATATTGTCATTAAATTGATTATGATACTCAATGCCTTTTTCAGCCGCATCCTTCAACATTTTTATTAATAAATATCCCGTTGCTTCGGCATCATAAATAGCACGATGGTGTTGAGTGAGTTCTATATCAAATCTCTTACAAAGAGTATTAAGTCGGTGATTTTTAAGCTCTGGATATAAAAAGCGCCCTAGCTCTAATGTATCAATAACAGGATTTTTT
>DASQMK010000727.1:0-1867 GCA_035645575.1 Metabacillus sp. | reverse complement strand
CGCTCATCGTGCAACTCAGTTCTTGAAATGTTAAGAACGCTGCTATATCAACGTTTGGGAAGCCTTCCTGTTTATTTGGGAAGTGCTTTTTTTAATAAATTGGGTACTCCTAGGTTTGTTTTAAAAAAAGAGCCATCTTTTTTACCTATCATCTCATTATTCATTTTGAACAGCTCTTAAGTGTTTTGCTTGTAAAATAATATGTTAATCATTATTACTTTTATAGAAATGAGAGAACTGGAAAAAATAAGACTAGCTTCTCTCGATGTATTTTTAAGCAGATGCCCTTTTGTCTAAAATGTATAATGTTACTTTTGTTTTTGTTGAAAGTGAACAATGTTATTGACTGGCTTATAACCTACAATTTTATTAAATAATAAAAAGGGAGCGTGTCATACCGTGGAAAAAACAATTAAACATGACCCCAATTATTACAAAAAGATCATTATTGCATTGTGTTTAGGGTGGGTAGCTATTTGGATTTATCGTACAATCCTTACGCCAATATATCCACAGATTCAAGAATCATTAGGAAATATTAGTGACACACAAATGGGGTTGGTTGCTTCTATTTATTTCTTTGCCTATACGGGTATGCAAATTCCGTCAGGAGCACTTGTCGATAAGTTTGGACAAAAAAAGGTGTTAATTCCTGCATTTATCGTTTTTGCGCTGGCTGCATTTGTAATTGGCACAAGTTCAACTATCATGCAAGTATACATTGGATCGTTATTGGCTGGTATTTCGACTGGTTCATATTACGGTGCAGCCTTTTCCTTATCAGCCAAACATACGCCAAAAGATAAAAAAAGCTTTTCCAATGCGATCATAAATAGCGGTTCAGCATTAGGAATGGTAATTGGACTAATCGGATCATCGGTTTTAGTAGGCGGTTTTGAAATTCAATGGAATTATATGCTTTTTATAACAGCTATCGTTATCGTAGCTGTAACATTCGTGTTTGTGTTGTTTATTAAACAAGATAAAACATCAGACAAGGAAGTGGCTGAAGAGAAGAAAGATGCCATACAAAGCACAGATATTCAAAATGAAAGCTTATTTTCTCCAAAACAATTAGTTGTATATTTTGTATATTTTGCAACATGCTATGGCTATTATATGATTGTCACTTGGCTGCCATCCTTCCTTGTAGCAGAAAAAGGATTTGCTCAAGGTTCAGTAGGATATGTAGCTGCACTAGTTGCGGTCACTGCAGTGCCTGGTGCTTTGATATTTACTAAATACATAGACAAACATGCACATTTGCGTCTGCGTTTAATTTTATTTTTATTAATTGCTGCAGCAGTAACAATAAGTTTGACAGTATTTGCACCAAATCCTGCAGTACTGTATATTGCGTTAATTTTATATGGCTTATTAGGTAAACTTGCGATTGATCCAGTTTTAATAACCTATGTATCTGATTCCGTATCAGGAGATAGAGTTGCCAGAGCATTAACTCTCTTTAACTTCTTTGGAATGAGTTCATCTGTTATTGCACCAACACTTACTGGTTATATTGGTGATGTAACTGGCTCGCAAGTGTTAGCATTCTATATTGCAACCATCCTTCTTGCAGCAGCAGCATTGCTATTTTTCCTTGTGGTTATGTTAAGACAGAATAAAACAGCAGCTAACTAAATAAATAGAAAAGAAAACTTCCGGTGGTTCTCCTTTTGATTTACAACGATATTTTCTCTGAAGCAAATAATGCCAATCGAATGCTCAGGGATGTATCAGGAGATTCTACAGATTGACCTAATATTTCTTCGCATTTTTTAATACGATATTTCACAGTATTACGGTGAATGAAAATATCCTCTGAGGTCTTTTTAAGATCACATTGGTTTGCCATATAGACATTTAA
>DASQMK010000726.1:0-1806 GCA_035645575.1 Metabacillus sp. | reverse complement strand
AAAATAGTCGAACGAGGCTATTATTTTTATTTGCGACTATTGTTTCATTTTTCGTTTATTTGCTTATAATTTACATGATAACATGGTAGTTGTTTATGAATTTGTTTACAGCGACTTGAAATTTTGTTCTAATAATTTTAGATTCCGGGAAAGAAAGTTACAGTGATTTTGAAATATGTATTCAGTCGGCCAAGTTAACGTGCAAAACGGAAAATGTCGCGCAGAACGTGTATATTCTCAATATTTTTAAGAGAACTAGCTTAATTAGTTATCTAACCATACGTGAACCAACTACTTTATAGCTTAATAGATTTACATTGTAATAATAACGCGATTTTATTTACCAAATATCATTCACTATGAGGTGGGATAAGTTGATACGATTATTTAAAGTAGAAGATAAAGACTACATAGTCAACTCACATTACGAGATATACAGCAGGGAATATCAATACGACTTATCTTTTTCTGGATTTTATTATGGAAAGGGTAAACGGATTTGTAGCTAAGTCTGATAACAAAGAGAATATTTCGGTATTAGAAATTGAGGGGAAACAGAGAGGTTCAATAAGCATATTAAAAGTAAACGACGATGTGGCACAATTAGGTTTGCTTCTAGTTGAGCCAGATTTACGTGGTTTAGGTTACGGAGAACGGTTAGTACAGAGAGCGATCGATTTTTGCAAGGAAAAAGGATATCAAAAAATAATACTATGGACGAATAGTGAGCTAAAATCAGCGAGATGTATTTATAAAAGAATGGGATTCGAGCTAAAACTAACGCGAGTTCAAACTTTATCAAATAGAGAAGTACAAGAGGAATTATGGGAGTTATCTATTAGCGAAGTAGTGTAATTATTGTTGGATTTGCAATGACAAAACTGTACATATTGAATTTACCTCCATTTTATTGCAGTTTTAATGTTTTATCACTGCTGCTTATGAAGGGATTCAAAGCCTAATAACGAGATGTTGACGGTAAAGGAATTTACAGGGTTTCCTATTGACCGGTTCAGAGAGGTTAGCTCGAAGAAGGAAAGAGGGGGAAAAGTTACAGAATGAAGGCCGCTTTCACTTGTTACCCGATGAGTCCAAAACATTAGATTATTGGAGGAATTATATAAAATATTACATAGCCTCGAGTTTCAATAATATCGAGAGAGTCCGTGAAGTAGCGACTGCCTTAAATGAGAATGGTTTTATTCAAACATACGATTGGACAAAAAATCAACGAGCAAATACACTAGAAGAATTGATGGGAATTGGAGAAAAAGAAAAACAAGCCGTTATAGAATCTGATTTCGTCATTGTTTTGTGTCCTGCAGGCAAGGGGAGCCACATCGAATTTGGAATAGCCCTTGGATTAGGAAAACCAGTTTATTTATACTCTGAGCATAGTGATATTTTTGATTTTGAAACAACTACGACCTTTTATCATGTAAATGGAGTCCGTATCTTTGTTGGAGAATTATCTTCTTTTGTTGGGTTTTTATTAGAAGAAAATGTCATGAATTGTTAATCTATGGGGATGGCGACTACCATCTCCTTTATATTATATTTCCTCTTGAATTCTCTAGACGAACGCGTTGTAAGCGGCCCCCCCTTGTATAAACATTTCCTTAAGGTTCGAGACACGATTCCAAATCGTTAAGAAAGAGCGGAAAAGCCCGAAGGTTTAGATTCATGGAGAGAGAGGCTGTTAGATTATTTTTGCAAACTATGTTCTAAATAATCAATTAAATAATAGAAAAAACTTAGATTGACAAGGGTACTAAAATCTTTAGGTTGGATTTACCGGGTAAATGA
>DASQMK010000725.1:0-3415 GCA_035645575.1 Metabacillus sp. | reverse complement strand
ACATGAAGATGAAATATTAATTGCCGGCCATACAAATAAAAATTGGTATGGATTATCAAAAGAGATGGAACTAGTAGTAGAAGGTACGTCACTTACTATTCCGAAAGATCAAAAAGAAAAAGAATAGGTTAAAGGAGGGAGAATTTTGGCAACACTGAGTAGTACATTTCTTGAAATTGCCTTTATCATCTATTTGATTGCCATTTTCTTATTTGGTGGTTCAATCCGAGATAAACGTAGTAAATCTAATAAAATAAGCAAATGGACAATTGCTGCAATGGCAACCACTATATTAGGGTTTGTATCACAATTTGCTTACTTTATTACAAGATGGATTGCATCCGGGCATGCACCAGTCAGTAATTTGTTTGAATTTACAACAGCGTTCGGGATGATGCTTGTTCTTGCTTTTATTATCTTGTTCTTTATCTACAGAGTATCGATTTTAGGTTTATTCACTCTCCCTATCGTTGTTTTAATTATTGCTTATGGTAGTATGTTTCCTAATGATATAAGCCCGTTAATCCCATCTTTACAAAGTCATTGGTTGTATATCCATGTGACAACGGCTGCATTAGGACAAGCCATCCTAGCAATTAGTGCTATTGCTGGAATTATCCATCTAGTGACGGTTGTTGACCAGAATAAATCATCAAAGAAGACATTTTGGCTAGAATTTATTATGTATATTTTAGTTGTAACATTAGGATTTATTATTGTGACAAGCACATTTAGAGGCATGGATTATCAAGCTGATTTTAACTGGATAGATAAAAATGAACAAGAAGCAGTAATGACATTTAATTTACCAGCTCTAGTTGGTCCGCATAAAGGTGAACTGATTACGGAAGGGAAATTTGAACCTTTAGTTGAAATGCCTGCCATCATCTCTGCAAGAAAGCTAAACACAGTAATATGGTCAGTTATTGTTGGTTCTATTCTATATGGCCTTCTACGTTTAATCTTACGTAAGCGATTAGCTGCAGTTATTAAGCCATTTACGAAAAATGTAAATCTTGACCTCGTTGATGAAATAGGGTATCGTTCGGTAGCAATAGGCTTTCCTGTTTTTACTCTTGGAGCCTTAATTTTTGCGATGATTTGGGCGCAGATTGCATGGACAAGATTTTGGGGTTGGGATCCTAAGGAAGTTTGGGCACTGATCACTTGGTTATTTTATGCAGCATATTTACATCTCCGCTTATCTAAGGGGTGGCATGGAGAAAAATCTGCATGGCTAGCCGTTGTTGGATTTGCCATCATTATGTTTAATCTTATCTTTGTTAACTTAGTGATTGCAGGCTTGCATTCTTATGCATAAAATGTGGAAATCTAATTCCTAGTTTAAGAGTAGATAAAAATGTGTGACTAGCGTACAATTAGTATAAACACTGCTATCAAAGCCTTCACTCTATGCAGTGAAGGCTTTATGTATATTAAAGGCTCATTTCTAAAAATTTTTTTCTGAAAGATATTTGCCTTTAACAGGTTCTTTGAACTAAAACCGGTTAGGTTGATTGAAGCGAGCATCCTGGGCCTGCAATCATCCATGCACATACTTATTACTTCGGCAACTAATATATCTAAATTAGCCATACTTAAAAGGGATATGTCATGACTTATTTTATACATAATGAAAATAATCAACCTTAGTAAAACTTAATGATTAAGGAGGGTTCTTATAATGGAAGAGAACCAATTTGCAAGAATTTTAGTTGTAGATGATGAGGATCGAATTCGTCGTCTACTAAGAATGTACCTTGAAAGAGAAAATTATGAAATTGAGGAAGCAGAAAATGGTGATGAAGCTATAGAGCTTGCGCTAAAAAATGAGTATGACTTAATCATGTTAGATGTTATGATGCCAGGAATTGATGGAATAGAAGTTTGCAAGCAATTACGTGATAAAAAGGCAACACCTATAATCATGCTGACAGCTAAGGGGGAAGAAGCAAATCGTGTTCAAGGTTTTGAGGCTGGTGTTGATGATTATATTGTGAAGCCTTTTAGTCCTAGAGAGGTGGTTCTAAGAGTAAAAGCATTACTCCGCAGATCATCACAAACATCTTTTTTAAAAACAGAAACAAAAGCGAAGGATGTTATTGTATTTCCTCATTTATCCATTGATCATGATGCACACCGTGTAACAGCTGACGGAACAGAGGTAAGCTTAACCCCTAAGGAATATGAGCTTTTATATTTTTTAGCTAAAACTCCAGATAAGGTTTATGATCGTGAAAAACTACTAAAAGAAGTGTGGCAATATGAATTTTTTGGAGATTTACGAACAGTTGATACTCATGTAAAGCGATTGAGAGAAAAATTAAGCAAGGTTTCACCTGAAGCTGCCAAAATGATCGTAACAGTTTGGGGAGTTGGCTATAAATTTGAGGTAAGCCATACATGATATTATGGAGAAGTGTAGTAGGTAAGTTATGGGGAACGATAATTTTGCTCGTTTCCTTTGTTTTATTTGTATTAACAATTTTAATGCTTGAATTTATAGAAAATTATCATGTAGGTAAAGCCGAGCATGAACTTACACAACTTGCTACAAAGGTATCTTTAATAATTGAAAGTCATGAGGATCAAGAACTTGCAAGATCGATTTCATGGGAATTAACAGATAATCTTACCCATATTATTATTGTAGAAAATGAAACAAATTATTGGATTTCACCAATCGAAGATGAAGGGCTTCCACATTTAACGATGGAAGATATCGAGAAGGATGCAGAGCTGTCAATTCCATTAACAGAGCAGCAAAAAGTCAGTAAACGAACAAATCTTGAACAGCCAAACGATGTTTTCGCTAATGGTGAAGATGAGGTTCTAATCGTAGGGGTTCCTTATAAGGTTTCTGAAAATGAAGATGGAGCTGTGTTTATTTCTCAATCACTAAAAGCAGTTCATGAAACAACGAAGGAAACAACAAAGTATATTATTCTTGCAGCAGGGATAGCGATTATTCTAACAACAATCTTTGCATTTTTCTTATCCACGAGGATTACATATCCACTAAGAAAAATGAAAGAGGTTGCACAGGAGTTAGCAAGAGGGAAATTTGAATCGAAAGTTCCCATTATGTCAAACGATGAAATTGGAGAATTAGGTATAGCTTTTAACCAAATGGGTAAGCAGCTTAAGTTTCATATAAATGCTCTAAGTCAGGAAAAAGAGCATTTAACCAATATTTTAAGCAGTATGGCGGATGGTGTTATTACATTAAATATTGATGGATCCATACTAGTGACGAATCCACCTGCAGAAAGGTTCCTAAAAGCGTGGTATTATGAACAAGGCATGGAGATAGAATCAGATCGTGAGCTTCCTTCTGAGACGAAAGAGTTATTCCAAAGAGTCGTGAGTACGGAAAAAGAACAAATGCTCGAAATCACGATTCAAGGGAGAAGCT
>DASQMK010000724.1:0-20386 GCA_035645575.1 Metabacillus sp. | reverse complement strand
AGTATACCCCTCTAATGGAGGAAGATGGTCGGGTACTTTCGTTGCTAACGGGAGATCATCTAGCTCTGGAGGCGTTGGCAGCTTTACTAAAGATTCCTTCACCCAGCTACCTTTCTTGATCTGCGATTTTGCATATCCAATCACTTCACCATAGCGTACAATTGCCTCGCCCTCCGCCAAATCTGTTAAGGTTACTTTATGACCCTGTGGAACGTATTCCTCTAAGCTTAGACCGCATGGGAATACTGTTCCTTCTTTGAGACCTCCAGAATTGACGATGATGGCTACGTTGTCTTGGGAATTTACTTTAATATATAGTGGAATTTCTTTTGTTTCTTTTAATGCCATATGAAGATGCCTCCTTAGTGCTAAGTTAGGAAGAAAAAACTGAGGGACGTTTATGACTAAACATCCCTCTTAACGACTTTCCATTACGTCTACTTATAAATACACGAACATAGGAAACTACCATTCAATATATTTAGGTTCCCCTAGTACCTCAATCTTTTCATTTTGTCTTGCTTCATCTAGTAAACTCTCTGAAATATAAATTTCTTTCACATGAAGGGTGTTTTTTATTCGTACTACACGTGCTTTCGGTTTATCAACGACTGCGGCTGTTTTGATCGCTGCTTTGACTGCTGATTCTGATGTTTCTAAGAACATAGGAAACTTGACGGCATCTGTTACGAGACTAGTAAGGGCATTAGCATAACCTTTAGCCCAAGCTGTTTTTTCAAATACTCTCCGCGTAGTGATATCAGCCAAACCAATCCCATTTGCATTATGGTGTGTTTGCTCGGTAAGATCCAAAACAACAATTTTTGTAGCTCTTTGGTCTCCGCTTGCATATGGAGTGGGATATCGTCCGGTTATATGGGGGTCCATCCCGCTTCCTGAAATATCTTTTCCAAGCTCGTCGACAACTAGAACATCAATCGGATTAAACAACAAACTCGGCATAAGGGATTTCGCTTCAAGCAGCAATTCTGGTTCTACTTCAAATATTTTTTCTGCAGGAACAGCTACAATTTTTGCAGGCCGATCATAGGCATTTTCAATTGTACTAAGTCCAAAGATAATTGGAGCATTGGCTAACGCGACTTTAGCCATGGCCGGTATGTGCTCTGCCATATATTTAAAGCTATAGGAATGTGCCGCATCCGCTCCCTTTTGTTTGCCGAGTCCAATCGTAACCATTTTTGCCAGACCGCTTTCATGTGGGCCGCGAAATGCGGTATGTGGTTTTATTCGAGCGATGAAGATAATTTTATCAGCTTCATACGCATGTTTATCTAGATAGACAGGCACCCCTTTTGGCAATCTTCCTAGTTCCACAACATCCATACTAGATTTAATTGGTGCACCGATGAGTTCCTCAGTGATTCCTAATTTTTTTAATACCTCTCGCTGCCCTGCTGCTGTAGCGCCGCCATGACTGCCCATCGCCGGAACAATGAATGGTTTACCTCCAGCAGACTTTACCGCTCTAACGAGTTCTCTTGTCAAAATCGGAATATCCGATATTCCGCGGCTCCCTACAGCAATCGCAATTAAATCACCGTCCGAAATTCTCGCTAATACACCTTCTTCCTTAATTGCATGGTGTACAGCTTCCGCAACATCAGGAACCTCTGGTGCATAGAAATGCTGTCTTACTTTTACCATTTTAGGGATCGGGATATCTTTTACTAGTGTTTCAATCACACTCATATAAGGACACCATCCAATTTTTCTTTCCGGTTCTCTTGTAATCTATAAAGCTTACTTTACAAAGACGGTTTTAATTGACGTAAAAAATTCCTTCGCCGCCTCTCCTTGTTCACGAGAGTGTGAGCTTGATTGTTTCATTCCTCCGAAAGGTGCTTGGAGTTCAACTCCGGCACTTTCTGCATTGATTCGTACAAGACCTGCTTCCATATCTTCTATAAATGAAAGCATGTTTGAAATATTGCTTGTAAAGATTGATGCACTTAAACCATATTGGACATCATTTGCCAACGTAAGCGCATCTTCGACTGTTTTTACTTGAATAAGTGCAATGACAGGTCCGAAAATTTCCTCTTGGGCAATTGTCATATCAGATGTAACATTGTCAAAAATCGTTGGCTCAACATAAAAGCCTTTATCATACTCGCCACCTGTTAAACGGTTTCCTCCAACAACAAGTCTTGCACCTTCCTGTTTTCCTTTTTCAATATAGGAAAGAACTGTGTTTAATTGACCTTCACTTGCAGATGGCCCCATCCAAATGCCATCCTTTAATCCATTTCCAACTGTAATTTCTTTTGTTTTCTCTAATAGTTTTTCTTTGAATGTTTCATAGATTGATTCCTCAACAATGACACGGCTTGTTGCCGTACATTTTTGACCTGTAGAACGAAAAGCGCCACTAATTGTTGCTTCAACAGCAAGGTCTAAATCAGCGTCTGCCGTAACGATAACAGGATTTTTTCCGCCCATTTCAAGCTGATATTTCGCCCCGCGACTTAAAGCAGCTTGACCGATTCCTTTACCAACACCATTTGATCCTGTAAACGTAATTCCATTTACATCTGGGTTGTCTGTAATCGCTGGACCGATTACAGAACCAGAACCAGTTACAAAATTGACAACACCTGCAGGAAAGCCAGCTTCTTCAAAACATTCAATGACTTTTGCCGCTGTAACAGCTGTTTCTTGGGCTGGTTTTAATACGACAGAATTCCCATAGATAAGGGCGGGTGCCATTTTCCAAATAGGAATTGCCACAGGGAAGTTCCAAGGTGTTATCACACCAACTACTCCTAATGGGGCTCTAGTTGTAAACATTAAGGCTTTGCTGTCAGTTGAAGGAATCACATCACCGACTTTCCTCATACCTTCTCCAGCGTAATAACGAAGGATCGCAACACCTCTAGCTGTCTCTCCTTTTGCTTCAGGTAGTGTTTTCCCCATTTCACGTGTCATCGTTTCAGCCACTTCATCTAAACGTTTTTCTAGGATATCGGCCGCTTTATATAAAAAAGCTCCCCGTTCACTTCCGGCTAATTTCCGCCACGTCTTTTGTGCCTCTTTTGCAGCAGATACAGCTTGGTCTACCTCCACTTTTGTAGACATTTGAACATAGCCAACAACATCATCAAAGTTTGCCGGATTGATACTTTTTTGGACTTCTCCACTTAAAGATTCTGTCCAAGTACCGTTAATAAAGTTTTTGTATGTTTTATTTTGTATTTCCACAGCCATGTTGTTTCCTCCTTTAATTACTAATACTAATTATGATTAAGATTTACTTACTTCCTTTTTTTGAATAGGGTATTTTTCCAATGTCTTTTCAATGATGTTCTTCAATTGCTCATAATGCTCTTGTTCTACTGGGACACATGGTGGACGAACTGTATTTTCTACTGGTAAGCCCACGATTTTCATTCCAGCTTTGATTAAGGAAACAGCATATCCTTTTCTTTGCTTTCGAATGTGGTTAATCGGAAGGAGAACATTCACATAGATTTCATTGGCTAATTGATCATTACCTTCCATTAATGCGTCAAAATAGTATTTTGAAATATGCGGAAGATAGTTTGATATCGCTGAAGAATAGGAGTTAAATCCAATGCCTTTGTATGCTGGCATCGTGATTTCTGCAAAAGGCATCCCATTTAACCATTCCACTCGATTCCCAATCGTTTGTGTTAATTCTAGGTTTAATTCCATATTTCCATGACCGTCTTTTACCCCAACAATCTGAGGAAATTCATCTAGTAAGCGTTTTAATGTTGGTAATTGTAGAACCGCATTATCTCGTTGATAAAGAATAGCATTTAAGTCACTGCTGTTAAGTATTGTTTTGTAATAGTTATATAAACCTTCTTGTTCTCCCTCAATTAAGTAAGGAGGCAGGATTAAATATCCATCTACCCCTAGATCTTCTGAAAGGTTGACTAACTCAACTGCCTCTGCAATCGATCCACCAATTCCCGAATAAACAGGGATCTGTTGATTCGAAACAGCTACAGCAACCTCAATCATAGTTTGATACTCAGCTTTATTTAGTGCATGAAATTCTCCTGAACCACATGCAATAAAGATAGATGAGAGCCCAGAATCAATTAAAAATTTGATATTTGCCGCTAATGCCTGTTCATCGATGTTTCCTTTTTGGTCATATGGTGCAGTTGGAAATCCTAAAATGCCTGTTGGTGCAATCCTTTTGACTGTCAACTTCATTCATCCCTTTCTCTACCCTCTAATTGTCTATTTGTCTTACAATTAATTAAAATTGTAAGACAAATAGAATTTATTGTCAACTTAATAGATCGAATAGTTTAAAATTAATTTCTATTAAAGAACCAATGCAGAAGCTATTACTCTTTATTTAATTCTTTATATTTCTCTTCTGTTATTTTCATATAATCAAATGCCTCTTCCGGGTTCATATAAGTTGGTGTGACAAGGAATTTTTCTGCTTCTTTCACATATTCTTCATCATTCACTACTTTCTCAACAGCTTTTGAAAAAGCTTCAACAATTTCATCTGGAGTGTCCGGGTTAAAACCAAAGAAGAAGAATTTCTCGAACTCACTATTTACATCTTGTTCAACAAATGTTGGTACATCAGGCATAAGATCAACTCGATCACTTGCCATAATTCCAAGTGATCTCATATCTCCAGATTCAACATAGTTCTTTACTAACCCTAAAGAAGTTGGGACGATATCCACATGACCACCTAATAGTGCTGTTACTTTTTCTGCCGCACCACCGACATCAACAATATTTAATTCAATCCCTTGGTCCTTTTGTAAGGCTATTAACTGCAAGTGTGTAAACCCACCAACTTCTGTAGCTATTGAAACTTCTCCTGGGTGTTGACGAGCATATTCAACCATGTCTTGAAGATCCTTAAATTGAGAATCAGCTTTCACCATAAACGTATTTCCTTGGTCTAATACGGCAATTCCTGCTAGTTTAAAAGAATCATAGCTGTCTTGCGTGAGACCCATAATTCTGTTTAATAATAAAGAGTTATGGAAAAATAAAGCTGTATATCCGTCCGGTTCAGCATCAAGTACTTCATTTGCACCAACTGTACCACCTGCTCCCGTTACATTAGAAATAACAACTGGCTGACCTAATTCTTTTTCTAAATATTTGCCAAGTAATCTTGCATTTGCATCTGTATCTCCACCTGCACCTGCTGGTACGACAACAGTAATTGGTTTTGAAGGATAATTGCTTCCATCGCTACTCTCTTTACTACTACTAGCTTCACCCTCATTACTAGTCGATTGTGAGCATCCAGCAAACAATACCGCGACTAAAATCGTCGTGATCAACACCATAATCCCTTTAAACGCTTTTTTCATAATAGACCTCCTAAAAATTTTTTATCTATAGGAATATCCTATAAAACAACTTTCAGCGTACATCTTAAGCTCCAATTGAATTTGAATCTATATTTCTCTTTTTCTTATAATTATTTCTTATTTTGAAAAGAATCGATAGAACTGCTAAAGCTAGAAATGTAGCAGCGATTGGCTCAGTTAAGAAAGGTGCAAAATCGCCTTTTGAGTACATAAGTCCTCTTCGTAAATTTGTTTCAGCAAGTGGCCCTAAAATAAATCCTAAAATCACTGGTGTTATTGGGAAATTGAATTTCAACATGGCATAACCAAGAATTCCGAAAAATAAGAGAGCTCCTGCATCAAATAAACGATTATTTACACCAATTGCTCCAACTACACAAAGTACAAGGATAATTGGTAAAAGAATGTATTGCGGGATGCTCAGCACCTTCGTGAAAAGTCTCATCCCACAGAAAAGTAAGGCAATCATGAAAATGTTTGCAATAATTAAAGCAGCAAAAATACTATAGACAACATCACCGTTGTTTTCGATTAGAAGTGGTCCTGGACTTAGTCCGTGAAGGATTAATCCCCCTAAAAGCAAGGCAGTAACCGTATCTCCTGGGATACCTAACGAAATTAACGGGACAAGCGCCCCACCTACAGCCGCATTGTTTGATGTCTCAGAAGCAACAATACCATCAGGAATTCCTGTACCAAATTTTTCAGGTTTCTTTGATTGGTTCTTTGCGGCAACATACGCGATAATATTGGCCGTTCCTCCACCTATACCAGGTAAAATCCCAATTCCAATCCCAATTAGCGCTGAGCGTAGCCCATTCCATCCCTGTTTGAAAAAATCACGGACAGAAAAACCAAAACCTTTTAATTTATACTGAACCGACTGTCCTTTTCCCAGTTTTGTTTCAGCGGATTTAATGATTTCCGATACGGCAAATAAACCGATTAGTACAGGTAAGAGCTGAAAACCTGCATTAAGGTCTTTAAAGCCAAATGTAAATCTTGGAAAAGCATCAATTGGGGCTGAACCAACCATTGCTAATGAAATTCCGATTAAGCCGCTTAGTAATCCTTTGATTAATGAATCTCCTGACAAGCTAGAGATCATCGTTAACGCAAAGATTGTAATGGCAAAATACTCAAAAGGTCCAAATTTAAGCGCTAATTTTGCGAGTGGAGGCGATAATAGCATAAGGACAAAAATACTTAGTAATCCTCCTAAAAAGGAAAATACAATCGCATAGCCAAATGCAGGTCCCGCTTGACCTTTTTGGGCCATTGGATAACCGTCAAATGTCGTAGCAATTGATGATGGAGTTCCTGGTAGATTTAAAAGGATGGCAGGAATAAGTCCACCTGATACTCCACCTATGTATAACCCCATCAGTAAAGACATTGCCAGGATCGGTTCCATCCCAAACGTGATCGGTAATGTAATGGCAATCGCCATTGTGGCGGTTAAACCCGGGATTGAACCAAATATTAACCCTAAAGCGACACCACCAAGAATATAAGCAATTGTCGAAACGTTTAAAACGGAGGAAAATCCGTCAATAAATAAATCAAACATGTTGAACCCCCTTTACCCTAGAATTCCAGCTGGTAGCATTAAGTAGAACACGTATTTGAAGATAAAGTAGATAAATACTGAAGTAACAATCGATATGACAACGAACAAAGGTATTTTTCTTTCTGTTCTAGCCGCCAATAAATACATTTGGAAAAATAGATAAACAGTTGTCGTGATAAGAAACCCGATATATGGCAAAAGAGCAATATATAGGACTAATAACCCGACTGTTGCTAGCACAGATAATGGACTGATTTTCTTTTTCTCTTCTGTATCGTTTTCTTTTTCCAATGAAGCGTTTGTATCTACTTCATTTTTTAACCTTATCTGCTTTTTAATCGATTGAATCAGATAGAATACACTTAAAATCAACATTCCGATTGCCACTAATTTTGGCACAAAGTCAGCTCCAACCTTAGAAACGGTTAACTTTATGATACTGTTGGAGGCTATGTACATCACAATCGAAAAAACAATAAGGAAAGCGCTTGCAAATAGATCTTTATTGAGCTTTGCCATATCTCCTTCCCCCCTCTATCATCTTCCTTCAAATTCAACCAAAGCCGCTAGCAAGGCCTTAATATAACCAATGGAATAAGCAAAACCTACACTACCATAACTCCAACCTATATTTGAATGAGCCCAGTTTCCATCAAGATCCGGTTTGTCCCCTTCCATCATTGGTACATGGTCAGGATTTAAACAGCCATTGTAACCAACCTTACGAAGCTCTAGTAAAATCTTATACATATTCATATCACCGTCATCCAGTAACGCCTCTTCAAAGGCACCTGCTGTCGGCAAGCTTCCTCTTACATTTCGGAAATGAACGAGAAAAATCCGGTCTTTTCTACCGTAATGATTGATTTCATTTAACACTAGCGGACTTCCGCCTTCTTCTGCGCGAGTCCCAACACAATAAATATATCCAACATTTTTACTTGGGAATTCATCCATAATCCGTCGATATCCTAGTCCGCCAAATGGTGTATCATGATTTGGTGAATCAGAAGGATGCATTCCTAAATTCACATCATAGTCTTCACATACAGGAACAAGTTTTGAATAGGCATCACGGAAACGGCTCCACCATTTTTCATGTTCTTCTAGAGTAGGAGTTTCATAAGGTTCTTTGTTAAACCCTAAGCTTTCACCACGAGCAATCGCGCCTCCTCTTTGTCTCGCCTGGTAACTCTTTGTCATGTAATTATAGGTATCTCCTGCAAATCGTTGTCTTACAATCTTAATTCCTGCTTCCCCAAACACCTTCACTGCATTTACCGAGTTTTCTAACTCTTTTTCACTACCCTCTTCATTGCTCATAAATTTATTAGAAAGATCTGGTAAAGTGACGCGGTTAATATCAAGTCCAAATGATCTGATTTTGCGTTTCATTTTTAACAGTTCATCCAGATCAGGGTAACCTTGTTCTTTTACACCCGGAAATGATGATCCTGTACCAAAATCAATGCAATCTACCCCTAACTGACACATTTGTCTCAATTCAGCAGCAGTTAAATCAAATTTGGTCGTCGTTACTGACACTTTCATCATCTTTATTTACCCCCTACTTTTAGATTTGCAGCAGACCGAAGTATCCGCTTACATTCACCGATAATAAAAAAGTTATTCATAAGATATTACATTTTAATTGTAAGACAATAAAAATGTGTAGTCAACCATAAAAATATAAAATTCGCATTTGTTTGAATTTTATATTCTTTACTTGGAGTTTAAAAAATAAACCCGAATATGAGATAATCTCTTTTTCGGGTTTAATCTTGTTTGTAAAGACCCTGATCTATTTAGCTTTCAAATTTTTCAGGGCTTTCTTTCTAACGAAATCTAAATGACGGTACATACTTGCATATGCCTCTATTGGATCACGTTTTTTTAGTGCGTTATAGATATCAATATGATATTGAATGGTTTGCTCTAAATTTCGGTCTTCTAAAGGGATTTGTTCTAATACTTTTTGATGAAAGCTTTGCAATGGTTCAATAATTGCTTCAAAAAGAGGAATTTTAGCTGAAAGAGCAATAACCTTGTGGAATTCTTTATCAACTTCTGAAGAATCCTCTGTTGGGAGTCCTTTCATCTCTTCAATCAAATCACTTAGCTTCGCTAGATCTTCATCTGTTATTTTTTCGGCAGCTAATGTAATTAAACCAAGCTCTAACGCAACACGTGTTTCAATGATGGAATATAGATCTGTCGCGGAAAGTGCCAGCATCATTGAAAATGGCTTACTTCCAACCTTGTCAGAAAAAAATGTGCCATTACGGGTTTTTCTGTTCACAATTCCCAATACTTCTAAAGAAGTCATCGCTTCTCTTATGACAGGTCTGCTTACATTGCAGATTTCCATTAATTCTAATTCAGAAGGAATACGATCACCTGGTTTGAGTTGACCTGTTGTAAGTAATGAGATAATTTCATCAATGACTTGGTTAGAAAGTGTTTTACGGCTTAGAGATTTAATATCAACACTTTTATTTTCCACTGTTGCCCCTCCTTTCTTCGGTGTATAATTGTATGACAATTTTACTAAATCGTAATTCAATAATGGATAGTTGTCAAGATTTAGCATATGTTGTCTTAAATGAAACATTCAAAGGAAAACATGCGTCACTCTAGCGTAACGCATGTTTAAATTCAACGATTATCTGACTAAACAAGGCTTTTTCGGATCAAATTTCCAGCCAGGAATTAAGTATTGCATAGCGATTGCGTCATTACGTGCACCAAGACCTTCTTTTTTATAAAGCTGATGAGCTTTTTCAATTTCATCCATATCAATCTCCACGCCTAATCCCGGTTTTGCCGGAACTTCAACCATACCATCAACAATACGAAACGGATCTTTTGTCAAACGTTGACCGTCTTGCCAAATCCAGTGAGTATCAATGGCGGTAATTTTTCCTGGAGCTGCTGCCGCAACATGCGTAAACATCGCTAATGAGATATCAAAATGATTATTAGAGTGTGAGCCCCATGTTAATCCCCATTCATGACACATCTGTGCAACTCGAACAGAACCCTGCATTGTCCAGAAATGAGGATCTGCTAAAGGAATATCGACTGATTGAAGTTGGATGGAATGCCCCATTTGACGCCAATCTGTTGCAATCATATTTGTCGCTGTAGGAAGACCTGTTGCGCGTCTGAATTCAGCCATAACTTCGCGGGCAGAATAACCGTTTTCTGTACCACATGGATCTTCAGCATATGCTAAAACATGATGCTGATCACGGCATAGTCTAATTGCATCCTCTAATAACCAGCCTCCGTTTGGATCGAGTGTAATACGAGCTGCTGGGAAGTGTTCTGCTAAAGCAGTAACAGCTTCAATTTCTTCTTCCCCGCGGAGGACGCCTCCTTTTAATTTAAAATCATTAAATCCATAACGATGATGTGCTGCTTCCGCTAAGCGAACGATAGCTTCAGGTGATAACGCTTCTTCATGACGAAGACGGAACCAATCATCCTTCGAATCCCGGTCACTTACATACGGAAGGTCTGTTTGATTACGATCACCGATATAAAAGAGATAGCAGAGCATTTCAACTTTATCCCGTTGCTGGCCTTCACCAAGAAGAGCTGCTACAGGCACACCTAAAAATTTACCTACTAGATCCAGGAGTGCTGCTTCTAATGCGGTTACAGCATGGATCGTCGTACGGAGATCAAATGTTTGAAGGCCGCGTCCACTTGAATCTCTGTCTGCAAATTGCTGACGAACTTTATTTAAAATATTGTTATAAGTTCCGATTGATTGCCCTATGACCAAAGGTTTTGCATCTTCTAATGTTTGACGGATTTTTTCACCGCCTGGTACTTCACCAACACCTGTATTTCCATGGTTATCTTTTAAAATGACAATATTACGTGTGAAAAACGGCGCGTGTGCACCACTTAAATTTAAAAGCATGCTGTCATGCCCTGCAACTGGAATAACCCTCATGTCTTTAATTATAGGTGCACCCGTTGTTACTGTTTCTTTTACTAATTGATTTTCCATTTCATTCTCTCCCATCAAATCAATTTATTTTCTATTAAGCTTTCAAATCAACACGCTTAATTTCACCTACAAGGAATAAATAGCTGAAGATAGCGACAAGTGCATTTGCACCGACGAACACAAGCGCTCCGTTGAAGGAACCAGTTGTGGCAATAATATATCCGATAATGATCGGTGTTGTAATACCGGCAATGTTACCAAATGTATTAAAAAGACCACCACTTACACCAGACATTTCTTTTGGCGATGTATCAGACACAACGGCCCAGCCAAGTGCTCCAAATCCCTTACCGAAAAATGCTAATGCCATGACAAAAATGACAACCCATTCCGCTTCAACATAATTAGCAGCAACCAAGCTCATGGACAAGACCATCCCAATGACTATTGGTGTTTTACGAGCAATGGTTAAAGAAAACCCTTTTCGAAGCAAGAAGTCTGAGAACATTCCCCCAAGAATCCCACCTAAAAAGCCACATATAGCTGGTAGTGAAGCAATAAAACCTACTTCTAAAATCGTCATGCCTCTTTCTTGCACAAGATAGACAGGGAACCAAGTAAGGAAGAAATAGGTTAGGGTTGTAATACAATATTGACCTAGGTAAATCCCTAACAACATTCTGTTGGATAAAAGTTTTTTTATATTATTCCAGTTTGCCGTTTTCTCTTCCTTCTTCCCGTTTTCTACCTTTTGATCCATATTGATTAAGGCTCCACCTGCCTCAATATAATCAAGCTCAGCTCTACTAATTCGCGGGTGATCCTTAGGGCTGTATATTGCTTTTAGCCAACAAAAAGCAACGATAATACCAATCACACCCATAAAGTAGAAGACATATTCCCAACCGAATTGATATGTAATGTAACCCATTATTGGTGCAAAGAGAACGGTTGCAAAATACTGCGCTGAATTAAATGTTGCTGCTGCTGTACCCCTTTCATGACTTGGAAACCAAGATGCAACAATTCGACTGTTCGCAGGAAAAGATGGTGCCTCAGATAGTCCAACTAAAAAACGAAGACCAAATAATACTATAACAGCTGTCCCTGCTGTTCCAAAAACCCCAATAAATCCTTGTAAAAGTGTAAAAACTGACCAAAGGAAAATACTCCAAAAATAAACCTTCTTTGAACCAAAGCGGTCAAGGAGCCACCCTCCAGGAATTTGCCCCGCAACATATGACCAAGCAAATGCTGAGAAAACATAACCCATCATAACCGAATCCAATCCTAACTGATTAGACATATCTGAACCGGCAATCGACAACGTGGCCCGATCCGCATAATTAAGTGCTGTTACTAAAAAGAGCATAAAAACAATAAACCAACGTGTACGTGTCTTTTTTTCTGTTGTAGGAATCAATGGTGAAGTACTTATCACTTTTTCTGGTACACCCATAGCTTCACTTCCTTCATCTGAATGACATCGCTTACATAAATACTAATATAATTATCATCCTTTTTGTCGAAATTCACATAAAAAATCACACCTTTTTCTGATAATTCAATAGTTTTATATTTTTGTCCAATTGTAAGACAAATAAAAATAGTTGTCAATGCCTTTTCTGCAAGTAAAATTGGGTGATATGTTGTGTAAGAATATATATATATCAGATAAAAATCGGTACTTTAGCAAAAAGAGTTTAATTTATTAGAAAATTAAAAATCCAGTAATTGACCTATCACTCTAATTGTCTTACAATAAAACAAAAATACAAATCAATTGGAGGTATGAATATGTTTAACACTCGAACAACACCTAAAGGAATACTAGGATTTCCTGTCGCCCCTTTTACAAAAAACAATCAACTTGACGAACAGAAACTTGCTCAAAATATTCAATTTTTAGTAGACGAAGGCCTTGAAGCTATTTTTGTTGCATGTGCTGCCGGTGAATATCCATCATTAACCAAAGAGGAATATGAAGTTATGGTAGATGTCGCAGTAAGTGTTACCAACAAAAAAGTACCTGTTTACACAGGAGTTGGTGGTAATATACAAACTTCTTTAGAACTAGCTAAAATATCTGAAGAAAAAGGTGCCAATGGCTATTTGATCCTTCCTCCCTATCTTGTACCAGGTGAACAAGCAGGACTTGCCCATTACTTCAAAACAATTGCTGAAAGTACATCTTTAAATGCAATTGTCTATCAGCGAGATAACGTTGCCTTATCAATCTCTATTTTGGAAGCGCTTGCGGATGTCCCGCAGGTTGTGGGTGTGAAGGATGGTTTAGGAAATATGGAGTTAAACACGCTCTTAACTCAAAGGTTTAAAGAACGATTCAGTTGGCTAAACGGCATGCCTTTGGCTGAAGTCACGATGCCTGCCTATGTTCCACTTGGATTTGACTCTTACTCATCGGCGATTTCCAATTATATCCCCCATATTTCAAGAAAGTTCTTTCAAGCTGTACTTGAGAACGATCAAGTAACAATTGATGATCTTTATCAACACGTCATCTTGCCTATTAACAATATTCGACGTCAACGAAATGGATATGCCGTCTCTCTCATTAAAGCTGGTATGGAAATTATGGGAATCCCTGTGGGTCAAACGGTTCGTCTTCCAATACTTCCGGTAGAAAAAGAACATTATGTAGAAATGGAAAGAATTTTAGAAAATGCATTAAAACGTTATCCTAAAGAAAAGGTGGCTCAGTCTATTTAAATATTAAAAACATATTTCATTTTAAACCAATGTAGTCACCTTCCGTTACAAATGATATGATTTGACCATACACGTAGTGAATAAACACAATGTAAGTGGTTTGATTAATATATTTTCATAAGACAATGTTCAAAATACTTTTAATGGAGGATCGCTTATGTGGGTTATCACGTTATATTCAAAAGAAAAAATTTCAATGTATGAGTTTAACACAGAGAAGGAAGCAAGAGAATTATTGAAGGATATCAAGGGCAACAAGATTCTTTCTGAAGTAATTTACTTTAATGATCCGTGTTTTAAATAATGACAGACAGAGGGACTGGAATGTCCCTCGTTCTCTCAAATTTATAAGGTGTATGTCTGTTAAAGATAAACACCTAGATTTATATGGTTAATACCAAAGTACTTATCAATCAATTTATATACTTATCTACAAAGCCCCAAACAGTGTTCCAATAAGCCTCTGGATCTACCTTTTCGGCATCTCCATGATTTGCATCTGGAATAATTAGCTTTTCCTTATCAACATTTGCTGCTTCATACACGTCATCCAACATTTCAAACGGGACAAACGTATCAGCATCACCATGGATAAATAACATTGGTGTAACGCTTTTACCTACTTGTTCCACAGCGGATGCCTCATATAAATCATATCCAGCTCGAATATTCGTTACAGTATTTGCTGCATTCATGATTGGAAATTCAGGTAAACCAAAAAGATCATCTAATTGGTAAGCAAAGACATCACTAACTGAAGAATAGCCGCAATCCTCAACAATCACCTTCACGTTTTCTGGTAAATCTTCTCCAGACGTCATCATGACAGTTGCGCCACCCATTGATACACCGAATAATACGATTTCTGCTTCCGGGTCTTTTTTGATAATCTGTTCAATCCAAAGTAACATATCTTTACGGTCTGGCCAGCCCATGCCAATATAATCCCCTTCACTTTTTCCGTGTCCGCGAAGATCTGGTGAAAGAACATTGTAGCCTTTTTCATAGAAATTTCGTACGTATCTTGTCATTCCTTTTGCATTGCCATTGTAGCCATGAACAACGATCGCCCATTTATGTTGAGTTTGGTTATTTTCATACAAATAAGCATTCAGTTTTAATTGTTGGTTATCAGAAGAAATGACGTTAAGTTGAGCAGGCTTATGTTCTTTATTAAACAAATCATCAGCTAACTTTGCTCCCTCTGCGACCGTGGCTACTACTGCCTTACTCTCCTCTAAATGAGGATTATCTTCTAAAAATTCTTTTTCGCGATCAACATTTAAAGCGAAATTATAAAAGTAGTTACCCACCAGGAAATACACTATAACTAGCAAGGTCACAATAGTCCCAAAAATAATGAGTTTCTTTTTCATGTTTACACTCTCCAGATTTTTAAACTTGTTTCCGATTGGTTAAATTTTAATCTTCACCCTTACCTATTTTGCCATTAATGAACGACCCAAATGATCTATCCTTGAATATACCCTTTCCTTTTCCAACCAGTAAAATGACACGTGCAGTATTCATTAGGTTAAGTCTATTTTACTAGATAAATTTGCAAATGTTTATTACCTTTTCAAAACGATGATAAATTCAAACGACAAGGATCATACTAAAAAATAGGATGTTTTATATGATCGTTCTGGAAGGAGAGAAATATGGATTCTTCTAATCAAGTTAGAGTAGAACATGACGCATTAGGGGCGATTATGGTACCTATGTCTGCTTATTATGGTTCACAAACTCAGCGTGCTGTCGAGAATTTCCCTATTAGTGGTATGCGATTTCCACGTGTGTTTATTAAAGCTCAAGGAATCATCAAAGCTTCTTCGGCAAGTGTCAATATGGAGTTAGGTCTGCTTACTCCCGAAATAGGAAAGGCAATTATTCAAGCGTCTGAAGAAGTTTCGGAGGGAAAATGGGATGAGCATTTTGTTGTTGATGTGTACCAGGCAGGTGCTGGAACATCACAGAACATGAATGCAAATGAGGTAATTGCTAATCGTGCAGCAGAGCTTTTAGGGAACTCGCAAAAAGTTCAACCGAATGATCACGTGAATATGTCCCAATCAACTAATGATACCTTTCCTTCAGCCTTAAATATGGCCGCTGTTGAACTGCTGATACAAAATTTACTCCCTGCAATATCAAAATTACAAGAAGAATTCCAAAAGAAAGCAGAGCAATTTATGCCTGTTTTAAAAGCAGGTCGTACACATTTACACGACGGGGTTCCGATTCGTTTAGGCCAAGAGTTTTCGGGCTATGCCGAAACCATCCATTTCGTCTATCAACAGCTTGAAAAGAATCTTGATGCATTATATGAAATAGGATTAGGCGGACAAGCAGTAGGAACAAAGCTCAATTTATCCCCTGAATATAAATCGAAAATCATTCAAGAAATTAATAATCGAACGAATTTATCATTTCGACAACCAACAAACATTTTCAAGTTTATGCAAAATATGAATGAACCGATTCGCTGTATGACAACTTTAAAGGAGCTTGCCCTGCATCTTATTAAAATTACCAGTGACTTACGTCTACTTAGCTCAGGACCGAGGACAGGATTTGAAGAAATAACTTTGCCATCAGTCCAACCAGGTTCAACGATTATGCCTGGAAAAGTAAATCCTGCTATATTAGAAATGACCCATATGGTATGCTGTCAAATCATTGGCTATGAAGCAGCTGTAGCAACCGCTGCAACTGCCGGTCAACTAGAAATCAATGTCATGATGCCGATGATTGCACACACATTCCTTCATTCCATCGAATTATTCACAAATGCGATTGAAATACTTACTACCAAATGTATAAGTGGGATCCAAGCAAATGAAGAAAAATGCCGACAATGGATGGAAGAAAGCCTTGCCCTTGTAACAGGCTTAAGCTCCAAACTTGGGTATGAATTGGCTTCACAAATTGGATTAAAAGCAGATGAAGAAAATAAAACGATAAAAGAAGTGCTCATGGAAAGTGGTTTGTTTACAGAGGACTTGCTTATGGATATTAATCCAGATGGGATGGTTTGACTTTCACTAAAAAAGATGATGTCCAAACATAGACATCATCTTTTTGCAATAAGGCTAAATCGACGGTGCTCTGTAAGAAGCTTAATAGTTATAGATAAATTATTTTTTATTGCATATCCTTCTAGAATGAATCTATGATAAAATCATTCCAAATAATGTATAATACATTATTGGATTAAGAGGTAACTTTTTATAGATGATATTAAAGGAGGAAATATAATGTTTCCGACATTAGAGACAAAGAGATTGATATTAAGGGAGATCACAAAGAATGATACTGATGCCATTTACTCTTGTTTTTCCAATGAAGATGTCACTCGATATTATGGACAAGAAAGATTAAATAAGATAGAACAAGCAGAGGCATTTGTAGACTTTTTCTCAAATAGCTATAAGGAAAAAAGAGGAATACGTTGGGGAATTGAAAGAAAAGGAAATCAAGGGCTTATTGGGACGATTGGATTTAATGCTTGGTCACCCAAACATAGACGGGCAGAAATAGGTTATGAAATACACCCTGAACATTGGAGAAAAGGCTTTACCCTCGAAGCTGTATCAAAAGTAATTCAATATGGATTCAATGAATTTGGTCTTACTCGTATAGGGGCAGTTGTTTTTATAGATAATGAAGCATCTAATAAATTGCTTTTCAAGGCTGGATTTCAAAAAGAAGGTGTTTTGAGGGATTATATGTATCAGAATGGTGAAACTTACGATACATATGTTTATTCAATCCTTAAAAATAAAAGAATAGATACTTCTTGATCTATCGAAGTTTATATATTTATGATTGTTAGCACGGTATGTCACAATCTTACTTGTGTTATGGGAAAAAGCTACCTCCTCTTGAAGAATCATCACAATTTCTTCATATAAATAACTATCATATTACAAACTATTTCATATCACTAATTTCTACATTAAAAATTCTCAACAATGATACGATAATAATTATTGAAAATAGCCAAGCTAAAAGAGGATTTTTCTGGTGAATAGGTAAAATGATGAAAATTATACATGTAAATAAAACTGACCACCAAATATTCCAACCATTATGGTAAGTAATAAACCCTAACTTTGAGTTGAAAAATTCTTCACATAAATATATGCCAGTCCATAACAAAAACCAAAATAATCGTCTTATCCATCCATTTGGAAACCTGCCAAGATAAATAAATACTGTTGCAGAATAAACTATGACCATAGCTAAAATTGTAATCATCGTATGGTTAGGTAAAATTAAATCATGAAATAACCAAATTGACTTTTGATAGAGTAGAAAGTTATATAAAAAGTCTCCCAAAATGAAGAAAAGAATGGTCGAATAATACTGTTTCCAATTTCTCCAATCTCCCCACAAATACCCTGCTAACAGATAGAGAGCGTTAAATATAATATACATTAGACCAATCCTTTACAAAAAATAATTCTAGTTTTACCAAATTTAAAGGAATTATTAGAAAAAATATATGAATCCGACTCATAAAACAACTTTTAAACTTTTCTAGGATAATCGTAAAAGGCTATTATTCACTTTTTAGTTTAAAATCTATACACTAGGAAATCTTAAACCTATAAAAAGTCGAATCCCTTACGTTGCTATGGATCCGACTTTTTAAAGAGTTTTAATACATTTATAAAAATTGACTATTATCTACCCTAGTGGAACTTTTTCCCTTAACCTGCTTTAACGTGGATACTATAAGAAAGCTAACAATTACTAATAAGAGCCATGAACTAACTTTTCCTAGATGAACAAGACTCCAGGCATCTGTTTGGTTTGGATATTTCCACGCTCCAAAGAATGTTGCGATATTTTCGGCTATCCATATAAAAAATCCAATTAGTACAAATGAAAGCGCTAGTGGCATACGGTAAAGAGTTCCATTAACCTCGTAATTTACCCAAGATTTCCAAAAGACGATCATGACAAGGCCAGATAACCAATAGCGGACGTCAATCCAATAATGGTGTGTGAAGAAATTCAAATATATCGCAGCGGCAAGTGGGACAACTACTAAAAACGGTGGCCACTTAACTAATTCTACCTTTAATCTTCTCCAAGCCTGGCAAAGATAACTTGCTACACTTGCGTACATGAATCCGCTATACAAAGGCACTCCAAAAATTTTTGAATAGCCTTCCTCAGGATACGACCAGGAGCCCATATGTACCTTAAAAAGTTCAAGAGCGAGTCCGATAAGGTGGAACAATGTGATAACCTTTAGTTCATCCCTTGTTTCAAGGCCTGATCGCACCATCCACCACTGCATCAGCAGACAGATGATAAGCAGCCAGTCATATCGTGGTAATAAGGGAAACGGTATGATTTGTGTAATAGCCAAAGAGGCAAAAATAACAACAGGAAACAAACATGATAGGGCCTGCTCCCAACCAAAACGAACAAGTTGTTTTAGTGCTCTCATAATTTGTGCCTCCATAGTTTTTTCTAAAGATCAGTAAGTCCTGCTTATTGAGGTTCTTCATCACTTCGGTATTCTAAAATGTCTCCGGGCTGACATTCTAATGCTTTGCAAATTGCCTCTAAAGTCGAAAGTCTAATTGCTTTTGCCTTTCCATTTTTCAATATAGAAAGATTAGCCATCGTTATTCCCACCCTCTCCGAAAGCTCAGTAACGCTCATTTTCCTTTTAGCCAGCATCACATCAATATTGATTATAATTGCCATTTTTATCACCTCAGACCGTTAAGTCATTTTCTGATTTTATATCAATCGCCTCTTTTAAAAGCCGTTGAAGTACAGCAGCGAATACTGCTATTACCATTGAAGCAAAGATAGGGACCATTCCGAATATAATGAGACCTGGGGCATCGTCTAGCTCTGCAACGATATAAACGAATGGTAAAATTACCGCGTATAAGGTACTGATTGAGATTGCGCAGAATTTTATGTCCTTTAAAGCTTTAACAGATAACTCTGAGAAAGCTTTGTTCTTGTCAATATAATTTAGAAGTCTAAAAGCCTTATACAATGCAATGTAAAACGGTATTGCTGATACATACACACCTATTACAATAGGGTATAGAATATGAGCATAATCTGGATTTGCTGGATTCTTAGTTAACCAAGTCAATCCAAATATACACAAAGCAAGAACTGGAGTACCAATAAGAAAAACAGCTAACTTTAAAAAGAGTGTTGAACCTCGTTTCATAAAAAGCACCTCACATATTTATTTTCAATATGAATTTAACACATAGTTTATCGTTTCACAATAAATATTTATTAATTTTGGTGATATTTTTGTTATTCTACATATATAAACAAAGATAAAAAGCATTCCTCATTAAGAGAAATGCTCAATAAAATTTATGTGCGCAAACTTACCCGACCAGTTCATTTTTTAAGATTAGTTTAGTCAAATTTGCAGTTGATTTACAATTTAACTCGTAATATATGAAGATATCAAATTTCGTGACCATTTAATATTAATAAATTTTCCTTTGAAACCCCTGCATAATCCGTTCAACCGGAACCCATCCTATGAACTTTGGTTTTCCCCAACCTGGTGCAGTTGTTAACTTTTCTACGTTAAGGTAATGATCAATCCTTACCTTATCCCAAGCGTGAATAACCTCTCCCGCACCAATAGATAAGCCTACGTGCCCCCAATTTTTACGCTCACCATTAATAATCCCTACACAATCAAAAAATACAAAGGTTCCTTTTGGAGGCATACCTCTATGCTTATTTGCTTCATAGATATTCGCAGATTCT
>DASQMK010000723.1:0-3758 GCA_035645575.1 Metabacillus sp. | reverse complement strand
CTTCTTCCATAAATCCAGCCTTAAGCCATTGTTCAATCATCCCTAAGACCGTTCGGTCTGAAACATATTTCTTTATTATTCCAATGAGCTTCTTGTGTGGAATGTTGTCAAAGAACCCTTTAATATCACAGTCATAGATGTGATTGTACCCTTGTTCTATGTTCCATAGAATAATTTGTAAGGCTCTCTCAACTCCTCTGTTTGGTCGATATCCTACTGACCAGTTATGAAACAGGAAATCTTCAAACTTAGGTTGAAGTACATTTACTACACTCTGTTGGACTATAAGATCTTCTATTGTGGGAATACCTAAAGGTCGTTGAGTGGGCTTCCTCACTTTTCGAAAAGTCACCAACTTATCCCGCCGCCGTGCTTCACACTTATTGCATTAGGGTCTACCTATTCGCCTACGGATCTCTCGATTTTCCGCATCTCCTTCAGACAACACCTCACGATGTTGCCCTAGATTAAGCTTCCCGAACTAGGTCAGTCTCTTCGGGGATGGATTTTCACCACCTGGGATTCAGATTCGTTTTCTTCATTCAGTCGTTTCATCGAAATGACGTCTCTGTCGGAAAACGAGAAGAAGAGTGATAATTGACTTATCACTCTATGTGACTGCCCGTCACACAAAAAGCACCCCTTTAAGGATGCTCTATCTTATTTTAAGAAATTGAATAACTTCTTGAACTAAAATATGTAATATATAAGTGGGTGTGGGTAAAAAAATAGGTCATTATAATAAGACATGAAACAGTCAACTAGTGTAATCGTTCCTTTTATAATACTATTCTGCAGAAGGATTATAATCGACTTCTACATTCTTTAGCCCTTCAATTACTTTATTTATTCTACTCGATAAGTCATTTATTTCTTCTATTTCTAAATCATCTTGCGCTTCTTTTTGATTAAACTTACTTAACCTCTTTGTTATACCTTCAATGCGCCCAACAAAACCTTTACCATGGCGAATTAAAATTTCTCCAATAGCAGTATCAACTATAATATCTTCTATTTTGCCTAAGTTATCAAATTCATCAGCTAGTTTTGCTATAGCATATCTATAGCCCCTATCTTCATCTAATAACTCTTCATATGTTTCCTGAATTGCCTCAAATAATTCATTATACTCCCAATCTTTCATCTGTTTTCCCCTCCATAAAACATAGTTAAGGCATAATTCTATTTCCATTGTTGTGTATGACTTCCAATTCAATATTTTTATATTTAGTAGCAAACTCAGCTATGACTTTACTGCAACTGTCGCAAGTATCTAATTCTGTAAATAACTTTATTTTCCCAGTAGCTTGTGTGTTCTCACCAAGTAGAGAAGCAATATCATTTAGTATTTTATACTCTGTATCAGTATCCCTTAAGTAACTTTCTCCATCTTTACCGACTGCTTTTGTAGCTTTAAACATTGGATTTTCAGGTTGTAAAGAGATATTAGGAACTTTATCTTCAAGACTTCCTTTTAGTTTATTTATGCTACTTTGAGCATAAAATTCAGTTTTACTAATTCCACTAACATTTACTTCTGCAACAGCAAAATTACCAGATTTCTTATATTTACTTGTTAGGCTACCTCTTAGCTCTTTCACCCTATTAATAATATGCGCTTCTGTTACTGAATCTATTTGTCTCGTTGGATACACTTTACCCGTACTCTTAGCAATATCAATTCCACTATCCACCGAACTTTTGTTACCCCCAAAACGCTTACTAAAAGAAAACTTCGAAACAACTTCTTCAATTCTTTTAGTAATTTCCTTTGAGTTCATTACGTTGGAAAGTAGTGGTTTTACCCCGTTTGCCCCAGCAAACGCAAAATTCATATTCTGATTTTGAAGGAGAACCTGCATGCCACCTTTTACTTCATCATAGACATATAGTGCACCAGATTTGGTTTTTGTCGTTAGTTTATGTATCTGTGTAACTGTTTCATCTTTTACTAGTTTACCATTTTTTATGAGTGTTGGCACGAATGGTGCAGCCATTAAAGCAGGTCCTAGGATACTATAATATAAGCTTTGCTGTCTTTGGATATCTGTTAGTTCATTCCCAAACATATCTTTTCCTGTGATATATTCACTTAATCCGTTTGCGGAAGTTAGTCCATAGATACCTAACTCTGCTTTTTCAAGGTTTGAGAATGTTTTGGTTGTTTTATAGACATCTAGTGCTTGATCAGCTGCATTCATACCTTTGGCCGTTTTGTAGATGGCACTTCCACCTTTTAAGAGGCGACCTCCCCATCCGACAATTGGTATTAATCCTGCTGAAGCCATGGCGCCAGCGGCAACTCTTTGACCGTCTGTTAGTTTTTCGCCAGTGACAGGATCAACTCCTTCTGAAGCACGGAGAAAATCGTAATAACCTGTTATTTCTCCAGTAAGAGTTTTGACAGTGTCCCATGCTTTTTCGTGGAATGGACGGTTTTCTAGTTCTTCGGCCTTCTTTAATTCTTCTCTAAATCGTTCCTGCTCTTCTTTATATGTAAGGTAGTCATCTGCATATTGCTTGACTTCATCAGTTAGTTGATATGCTTCACTCGCTTTATATGCTTGTGCATCAAAGTGAATAGGAGAAATTGTGTTGTCTTGTGCTGTTGCTTCTAGCAATTGTTGAAAAAGAGCTCCGATATGAAATTCGGCACTTTCTGATACCTTGTATTCTTCTAATAATTGTTGATCCAATGAATCTACTGCCTGAATTGTATTTTCTCTTTTGCTCTTTGTATCTTCCATTGCTGAATTGAATTGATCTGTTGAAAAAGCTTCAAGAGAAACGATATCATCAATACCATTAAAGATTTTTTGCAGATCTTTCTGTTGACTTTCGACCATTGCGATATGGTTAGAAGCATGTATAAAAAGATCACTTTCAAGAAAATTGACGTCTACAACTGTATCACCTGATAAATCAACATCCGATACTGCTCCTGACACACTATTTAGAAAAGCAATTTGCATGTCGATTAAACGGAGCAAGGCTTCAGCCACATCAATTTGGCCCTGATAAAATCCTTTAATGGCATCTGCACCTTTACCTTGTAATGCATCATCTAGCTGTACAATATCGGTAAATTCTTTTTTTAGCGTATCTATTTTTTCTCGCAGATCCTTATACACTTTTGCCCGATCTTCCATTGAGTCTATTAATGTCTTTGCCTCAAATACTTTCAAGACGCCATCATCCCTCACTTCTTGGTTTATTATTTATAAAAATAACTATTGAGTTATCATTGTTATGTATTTGATCGAAAGGTCACACTTATTACATATAACATATTTATCCATTTGAGTGGATCATTTCATATATATGTAAATGAAATCAAAACTTTTTACTTACAAAGATTTTCACAAATAGGAAATAAATCACAAATTAATCTTGATAAAACCGAGAATAAAGAACTATAATAAACTTCAATTTTTAATAACTTTTTCCAGCCGAATAAAAAGAAGTATGAGATTTACACTCATACCTAATGAAGTTGTGAGATTTTCCAGTTAGAAATGTGTTTTACAATAAATTGAAAAAAGTGCCTTAAAACACACAAAGACTGAATAAAACATTTTTGGCTCATTCATTATAGTTCTTGTAGAGTTTAAGTTCCCTTTATTACAAGTTATAGCGTTCATACGATAAAAAAGCCGATCTCCACATTCGGAAAATCGGCCTTATTGATAAAGTTTTTTCAATTTTTTATTGCGCAATTAAGACTGAACGTATTCAACAATTACAATATTTCGATAAAC
>DASQMK010000722.1:0-1872 GCA_035645575.1 Metabacillus sp. | reverse complement strand
TACACTTCACCAAGTTTATACAACTGCTACAGCAGAGCTAACAGGACTTTTTCTTACCCAAAAGGCTGTGAAGGAGCAGGCATCTTTAGATTCGTTCAATCCTAAGACTGTTCTAAGCTTGATTCAATACTCGGCTCAAATGACAGCAGATATGTGTAAAGGACAGGCGATAGATTTAGAGTCGAAAGGAAAGAAGCTGACCTTAGAGCAATTAAATGAAATGTGCTTTTATAAAACAGGCTTAGCATTTGAAGCTTGTCTTATTATGCCGGCAATCCTTGCTCATGCAGAAGAAACAGAAATAAAAGCTTTAAAAGCATATGCCTACCATGCAGGGATCGCTTTTCAGATTAAAGATGATCTACTTGATTACGAAGGAGAATCTGATCGCCTTGGAAAGATGGCGGGTACTGATTCTAAAAATAATAGTTCAACCTTTGTAACCATTTTAGGTGTTGATGGTGCAAAGAAAGAGATGTGGGAACATTATTGTTTAGGCATGGATGCATTGCAAGAAATGTCTCGAAACATTCCTTTTTTGAAGCAGTTATTATCTTATTTTGTAAACAGAGACCGCTAATCTGGAAGGCCCGCTTTATCTCATCCGGAGTGCTCCAGTTTATACGTTGCTGAACGGACGCTTGCGCTTTTGTTCTTGGGTATAATAGAATGGCCAAAAGAAAGACTAAGTATGAATGAGATCAAACTAGAAGAAAAAAATGAAAAGGAGATCCATCCAAATGACAAATGAAAAAGTAGATAAAGCTGGATGGAATTTTGATAATAGCTATGCCCGTCTTCCTGGAAAACTTTTTACTACTCAACATCCAAACCCTGTAAAATCACCAGAGCTCATTAAACTCAATGAGTCATTAGCGGAATCTCTGGGGTTGAATGTTCAGGAGTTGAATAGTGAGGATAGTCTGGCTGTTTTTGCTGGTAATCGAATTCCTGAAGGGTCAACACCTCTCGCACAGGCTTATGCTGGTCATCAGTTTGGACATTTTAATATGCTTGGGGATGGTCGAGCTGTTTTGCTAGGTGAACAGCTCACACCCGATCATGAACGGTTTGATATTCAACTAAAAGGATCAGGACGTACACCGTATTCTCGTGGGGGGGACGGACGTGCAGCTCTTGGGCCGATGCTTCGGGAATATATCATTAGTGAAGCTATGCATGGTCTTGGTATTCCGACAACTCGAAGTTTAGCGGTTGTAACTACAGGTGAGTACATCCTTCGTGAAACAAAACTGCCGGGTGCTATTTTAACTCGGGTAGCTGCTAGTCATATACGGGTTGGAACCTTCCAATTTGTTGCACAATGGGGAACAGAAGAGGAATTAAAGGAGTTAGCGGATTATACAATTGATCGACATTATCCAGAGCTGAAAAATGAGGAAAATCGGTATCTTTTATTTCTTGAGGAAGTAGTGAAGCGTCAAGCATTGCTCATTTCAAAATGGCAATTAGTTGGTTTTATTCATGGAGTCATGAACACTGATAACATGACGATCAGTGGAGAAACCATTGATTATGGTCCGTGTGCTTTCATGGATACGTATAACCTTGGAACAGTGTTCAGTTCAATTGATGTTCAAGGTCGTTATGCATACGGTAATCAGCCGAATATCGCTGGTTGGAATCTCGCCCGTTTTGCTGAAACGTTACTGCCTCTTCTTCATGAAGATATAGAAGAATCTGTTAAGATTGCCCAAGAAGTTATATCAGGATTTCCAGAGCTTTATGACAAACATTGGCTTAACGGAATGAGAGCGAAATTAGGTCTATTCAACGAAGAGGCAGAAGACCTTACTCTTGTTGAAAATTTATTGAAGATAATGGAAACACATAGTGCTGATTATACGAACA
>DASQMK010000721.1:0-2354 GCA_035645575.1 Metabacillus sp. | reverse complement strand
ACCTCGCGCTTAAATTTTACAGCTGTTATTATTTGGTTTTTGATTGATTTTATAATATGAAGGATGTATTCTATTATCAAAAGTTATTTTATCACCATAACGCAACAAACACCCTGTACTCTTTTGTATGGCACCATTTAAAAGAAATCATGCCGTGATTAAATGCTTGCCTTAAATGATGCGGTGTTGCAAAAAACCCAGATCGTTGGATAACAGCATCTATACGTGACTCTAATAAACCTTACAAGATGATCTTCATCTTGTATGTGTTTATCTTGTGGGTTGAACGGAATCCGCTTTGCACGTTGTGCAAAGGTTCGAAATTGATTCTCGTGCATATTATTGATAAAACCTTTTTAATCTATATTTTGCATAAATGCCTTGTCCTTCTACCGATAATCTCAGGTTACGAATTTTAACAGGAATTTACAGTTATACGCCGTAAAGTGTTTTTTTTATCAATATTAGCATAAAAAACATCCCGTTCCTTATAAGTAATAGGGACGTAAAAGTGCATCACCCCAAATATCACTTTTGTGAAATTTTGCTAACTTTGCGTTTTGGAAATCTTCTACGCATACCCATAACGTTTCTTTTTTTACATGGGAGAAGGTGGAATCGACCACCTCCAATGGTTTTTCAGACCATTACTCTACCGTTAAGCTATTCTCCAAAATTATTTATCTTTTTGTCGCCTATGGGAATCGAACCCATATTTTCGACGTGAAAAGCCACTGTCCTAACCATTAGACGAAGGCAACGTCGTCATATGACAAAATACTATCACTCTTCCGGCGAGTAACGGGAATTGAACCCATACTCCTAGAGCCACAGTCTAGTGTTCTACCATTAAACTATACCCTCTGCCATATGTTTAAGCACACGAAGGGATTCGAACCCTTGTATCTTTCGATAACCGCAGATTTCAAAACTGGTACCTTAACCATCTCAGTCACGTGCAAATATGATGTTATGAAACAGACGACGACCGGAATTGACCGATACCAAAGGTTTTGCAAACCCTTATACTACCGTTATACGACGTCGTCAATAATGTACATTAGAGGTAATGGGACTTTGAACCCACACGATGAAATCAACTGATCCTAAATCAGTCGCGTCTACCAATTCCGCCATACCTTTAATATATTTTGTAAAATTAAACTCTACGTGGTTTTACGCTTACGTATTCCATTATGTCCGTAAGTCTGAATATATGTAACATTAGTTATTTCAAAGGAATACCTTGAATAATTTATTCTCATAAACCTCTAAACGCTCATTAACACCACCAGATCGCTTTACCCGAAATGGCCAAATATGATTGTTTTGCTTCTTGTTTTAAAAACTCTTGATTATAAACTTGTTTTCGGTGTAGCGTATCAATTAAATAATAATTGTACATCAGTATCCTCTTTATTAGAATTAAGTTTAGCCAGAGTTGTACGTTCTTTACTCAACCTTTCATTGATACGAAAAGGATAACGTCCAAAAACAAGATTCAATTTACTAGTTATTTTAGAATCCGTATTTGCTAAAAATGGAAATGATAACATTCCTCCTGCTAAGGTTTTTGCATATTTGTCTAAACCAGCGCGGTGTATTCTAAAATTAATCGGAATATAAATTATATTCAAATCGGATAAACCTTCTGCTTCCATCTTATCAGGAAATAAGTGATTTAATAAATGAAACTTGTTTATTTATATTCCCCGATACAGCATCTATATGTTGTTGATAAAGGAATTCGCCCAACAAGGACACCCATATCATGGGCTGCATTAGTAGTTTCTTTACGCGATCCAAGGGCACCTGTAAGGCCAGCACTAATAACCAAATCGGTTCGGCGAGTTAACTTATCCATTACAGTACAAAAAATATTATTAAGCTGTGCGAGTAACCTGTATAACAATAGTTGCCAATGGATATGCCGTTGGGTAAAATAATGTACCGAAATCCGCATCTTCCTTGCTATAAGGTAAACTGTCATCCGAAATTAATTCTACTTGCGGTTCTTCTAAGGCAAGTTTTAAAGTTATTTCTTGAAAAAGTTCTACATAAGTAAAAAAATTAACTGTTTTAGGTTGGCGCACGTATAAAGGTACTTCAAAAGTATCTAGAAGAAAACTTTCGACACCGGTCAGTGGGATTAAACACATTTTTTTCCGTCTTTAATGTATTACCAAGAAATAATGCAAATTTTTTTTGAAAATTTTAGAATATCTAAAATTTTAAAATTTATTTCTGTCATTTTTTTCTCTTTTGTTTTTTCTTTTCTGCAATTAAATTCATATCAAGATAACGTCCACGAATAGAATCGCTTAGCAGTTTTGCCGTTACTGTGTGTCCGTTTG
>DASQMK010000720.1:0-7035 GCA_035645575.1 Metabacillus sp. | reverse complement strand
GATATCATTTGATCCATCTTCTCAAACAATGGCAGAAGCAGATCCAATATGACAGCTGCCTTAACGTCTCCATTATTAATGATATAGGCGATTTCGTCAGGTGTATAGATTGGGTTAATCGGAATAACGGTTGCACCTGCTCGTAAGGCGCCGTATAAAGAAATGATAAAGTGTGGCGAGTTCCCTAAAACAATAGCGACATGCTCCCCTTTATTAATCCCTAACTCCTTTAAGCTGCTTGCAAATTGATTGATCGCTCCTTCTAGTTGCAAATAAGTTGTTTCAGTTCCATCAAAAATAAAAGCCGGCTTTAATCCATGTTCTTTTACAGTTTTGGAAAACCGTAAAGATAAATTCATTCTCCCACCCCTTTTGTAAAATGAATGAATAGCCATTCATTTTCTATGATAGAAACTTTTTTCTATCGGTAATGACAACCCACCTTTAGAAAAACATTCTATTTTCATTATATTGAAAGGGATGGAATTTCACAATGACTGGGATTGATTTCATATTCTATATTTACTAGATTAATGGCGGCAAAGGCTCATTCCACTATCGGAGCTGAACCTAAACCGGCCATTAAACTAGTGATTTCGCCCAGAACTCCATACAAACCCTGTTCTAGCAAAATTGATTCTTCCTTTATAGAACTCTTTTGCCTGTACCACTAATTCTTCATGATCGCCAAAATGAGGAAGATGTGTTAACAATAGTTGCTTTACTTTAGCATTTTGGGCAATACTTCCAACCTCACTGCTATTCAGATGACCTGCACTTTTCCCGTCTTGATGAGAATATAAGCTACACTCTGCAATTAGCAAATCGGCATCAGCTGCAAATGGAATAAAATTTTCCTGGTAACTAGTATCAGCTGTATATATAACAGTTGATTCCTGATCAGAGATTTTCATAGCGAAGCATGGTGCAGGGTGTATTGTTCGCAAAAAAGTAATTGAAAATGGGCCGATTGATAACGTTTCTTTTTCCTTATACGCTATGCTCATTGTTGCATCCTTATACGTTAATTTTTGAAAAGCTGTTTGATCTAAATCATGTCCATAAATCGGCAATGTTTTTTTCTTATTCTGAATCAATGAAGTGACATAGCAGCCATATTGTAAAGGTCCTATATCAGCTACATGATCATGATGATAATGTGATAATATAACGGAATCTAATTGATCAATTGAGATTATTTCCTGTAACTTCGACAAAACTGCACTACCACAATCAACCAATAACCGAAATCCGTTTGATTCGAATAAATAACCAGAAGTTGCTTCTCCAGCCTTTGGAAATCCACCCCAATACCCTATGACCGTTACTTTCATGAATCATTCAACCCCTTCTACTTTTCTCACCATGATCATTATACCCTTAGTCTAATTATTTTAGAATTCACTATGATCTGAGAAATTTTACTGCTAAAAAAATTGGCTAATATCCATTTTTGTAGAAATCCCCCTTAAGAAATCAGTGATTAACACATATCCCCTCGATTATTGTTACAAAACAGTTGTTGACATTCTTCAGACTGTTATAATACAATGTGAGTAACAAATCAAACGGAGGGGATCCAAATGTTGATAAAATTAACTGAATTTTTTAGAAATTTACCAAAAAAACATTGTAAAGAGTGTGGCTGTGAAATCGAGGAACAGCATGAGTGTTATGGGAATACATGCAACGAATGCTTACATGTAACAGATCTTTAATCTATTTTTTTGCACATACTGTTAAATAACAGATTATTATTTTCCGCATTGATATGATACAGTGTAGATCGTTATTTCCAATTAGAAAGCATAAAATAAGGAGGTTGGCCTAATGGCCAACCTCCTTATTTTATGATGTCGCGACTAAATGATCTTTACCGGTAGATGAACCCCGATATGCTAGCTTAGAAAAAAATTCATGCTTTTCAAAAGAACGGAATTGCTTTTTATGTATTTTTTCACACATAACGTCAATTGTTTTTTCGGCCATATCATCTACTGGTTGAATCAACGTTGTAATCATCGGATCTACTAGTTTCGTAATCTCCATATTATCATAGCCCACTACAGCTAAATCCTCTGGTACTCTCCAACCTAATTTTTTGGCCTCTGATATTATGCCTGCTGCAACAGCATCTCCTCCAGCAAAAACAGCTGTTGGTGATACCTTCATACAAGCTAATTTTCGAAAAACTTGCTTGCCGTCTTCAACCGTTGAGACTCTATCAAAATAATATTTATCATAAGATTGCATATTTACTTCCTGTAAAGCAGCTTGAAACCCCTTAATCCTCGCCCTCATTCCTTCGCTTTTTATCCCATTTGAACAATAAGCGATATGTGTATGCCCCCTTTCAATCAAGTGCTTTGCAATAGCATAGCCGCTTTGCGCTTGATTTACATACACCATCGGAATGTGAGCATTCTCAATTTTCTCATTACAAAGAACAATCGGACCATAATGTAAATAAGAATCAATCACAGACCAGTCATTTTCAACAGCTGTCATAATGATCCCATCGACTTGTTTGGTTTTTAATAGATTTAAGTACCGACATTCTTTTTGTTTTGAGAATTGAGTTTGACAAATAATTAATTGATATCCTTTTGATGAAGCTTTCATCTCTAGTAACTCAATTAACTGACTAAAAAAAGGCGTGGATATTTTCGGTATTAATACAGCAATAATTCCCGTCTTTTGATTTCTTAAGCTTCGTGCAGCAGAATTTGGAACATACCCCAATTGCTCCATCGCCTTCTGCACAAGTTCTTTTTTCTCATCTGAAACATATGGGTGATCATTTAACACTCTGGACACAGTTGTTCTAGATAATCCCGCTAGCTTCGCGACATCTTCAATGGTAGACAATTTACTCCCTCCCCATAGGCTCTATGTTGCCCACCTTGCTCGACCTTGGAAACGTTTTCAAATATGATTATATGAAAATATCATCTATAATTCAATCTTTTTTTACAAAAAGTGTTTATTATCCTATATGTTTTAACGTTTATTTATTAAAACTGTCCCAAAAATCTAAGAACAAAAGCGCAAGCGCCTTGTTCAGCCTAGGGCAAATAAGACGATTTGGAATAGAAAGTGTTCTTTGCCTTCAATTTCAAATTGGCTAGACCCTAGAGGGGCTAGGCGCTGGCAGTCAAAAAACGCGACGTCAATCTCCAAGACTGCACTTGCACATCCTATGCTTCGAAGCTGGATGTCGCGAGCTTATCAACAGTTCAAGAATTTTATAAATTCCTAAGCAACAAAAAAAGCCGACCCAATAATGGACCGGCTTTTGCCTTAGGCATTTTCAGTTAATTCATAGTGAGCACGATCTTTTTTTACCTTTCGAGAAAAATAAAGAATCGTTCCGATCATCATCAATATCATGACTCCAGCTAGTTTATACACTTGCTCCCACAAAGCTCCAAAATCTCCAATCGATATAATCGATCTAAATCCAGCTACAGAATAAGTCATTGGTAGCCAATGATTGATTTTTTGAAAAATCTCAGGAAGCAATTCAACTGGGAATGTACCAGCACTTGTTGTTAATTGAAGAATTAACACAATAATTGCAATAAATCTTCCTGGATTATCCATCGTTGTCACTAAGAATTGTACGATCGCCATAAACGTTAAGCTTGTTAACATACTAAACAGAATAAAATATCCAACACTTTTTACTTCTAACCCTAATCCATTTAACAGGACAAGGTCTGCTAATAATGCTTGGATGATTGCGACAATACACAACACGCTAAATTTACTAGCAAATAAAGAAATTCCTGATTTCGGTTTCCCTGCAGTATCGCGTAATGGAAATACAACTGTAACAAGTAATGAACCTACAAATAAAGCTAATGATAAAAAGTATGGAGCAAGACCTGTTCCGTAATTTGAAACTTTATTTATTTCTTTTGTTTCAAGATTAACGGGATCTGCGATCATTTCATATTGATCATCAGAGCCTTTTACATCCTTTGTATCATTAGTTGCGTCACTCAACTTGCTCGAAAGTTCATTTGTCCCATCAGAAAGCTCTGTTACACCATTATTTAATGAACTTGCACCATCTGCAAGTTTTTCAGTTCCATCCTCTAACGCGACAGAGCCGCTAGCCAATTCATGTATCCCATTATCTAGTTCTTTTCCGCCATTCTCTAGTTGCTCTACCCCAGCTTTTGCTTCACCAATTTTTTCTCCAAAAGTCTTTAATCCTTGGCTCATTTGAGATTGGGCATCATTTATTTTAACCGCTCCATCATAAAGTTCTTTCTGTCCTGCTGTTAACTGTTGAACAGCGTTTTCTACAGATGTTGTTCCTTCATGAAGCTTGCTCGTATTTTCCGGTAATTGTTCTACATTTGCATATAGATCATTTGCTCCATCTGCTAACTGATGTAAGTTCGTCGCTAATTGCTTCCCTCCGGCATCTATACTATTTAATGCTTCAACAAGAGCAAGTATTTGCTTTTGTTGTTCGTCATCTATTGGTGCATGTTCAAGAGTTGTTGCCAATTGATTTACTGTAGCAGTCAATGCAGAAATGTTTTGTGATAAGGAATCAGCTCCTTGACTTGCTGATACATTTCCTTCTGCAAGCTGTTTTGTACCTGCAACTAATAGTGGGGCACTTTCATTTAATTGATTTGTCCCTGCAGTTAATTGAGGTAAAACTGCCTCAAGTTCTTCCATTCCATTTAGTGACTGCTCTAATCCACTTACCAAGTTTCCTGTACCATTTTCGGTTTGCACAGCTCCATCATAAAGCTCACTTTGTCCTTGTTGCATAGCCGATAGTCCACTATTAACAGCAGATAGCCCATTTGACAGTTGGGTGGAACCATTTGAAGCTTCATTAAGTCCATCCTTAAACATAACCGCCTTCGAAACAAGTTTATGAAGATTTTCATCTAAAGACTTAGATCCTTCCTGAAGGTCAGACACTCCGTTATTTATTTTTCCAGCACCTTCACTAGCATCACTTATTCCGTCAGCCATCAATTCGATATTTTCAAACAAACTTTCCGCGTAAGTTTTCGTTAAAGAATTAGCGACCTCTTCTTTAATTTTTGCTACTGCACTTTCTCCAATTGGACTTGAGATAAAGTTATAACCTTTATTTGTTGTAAACGTAAGTCCAAGTTGCTTAGGCTCATCATCTAATAAAGTCGTGGCATTTTTCGAAAAGTCTTCAGGTATTTCGATCACCATATAATACTTGTGGTCCTGAAGCCCTTTTCCCGCTTCTTCTTTGTTAACAAAATGCCAATCAAAGCTCTTGTTTTCTTTTAAATTGTCTACGAGCTCGCCACCAACATCAAGCTCATCCTCTTCAAACGTTGTACCTGTATCTTGATTTACAACTGCAACCGGAAGCTGATCCAGCTTTCCGTACGGATCCCAAAAAGCACTAAGATAACCTCCACTATACATTAACGGTATAAACAAAACTCCAATTACAGCAATAAGCACTTTCTTATTTTTAAATAGTGACTTCCATTCTTGTTTCAATAATGACATGTTATAACTCCTCCTTTATGATTCGAACTTATTCATGATAGACATGTCATTGCGACAGAATAAAACTTTATGACCATTTTATCCATTTGGTCATTTTCTACGAAAAGAAGAGGATTATCACATTGACAATCCTTTTAATAGGTACTCTTCAAAAATCTCGGCAATTTTTTCTTTTCCGAGTGGCTGATGATGTTTTTCCCAATCAAAAATAAGTGATACATACAGCTTTAAAATAATAAAAGCAGTTAATTCCGGATCACATTGTTTAAGTTCTTTTCGGCCAATCGCTTCAATAATTTTTTGCTTAATATAATACAACACCATTTCTTCCACTTTTCGGACACCCTCATTAACAGTTGGTGTTCCTAGTTCATGACTTTCCTGAAATAGTTTAATGGTTAATTGGTGTGTTTTACGGAATTCCAATATGCTATATAAAGCTTGATGAACACTGTCAACAAACGGACGTTGTGAATTAAATGCTTCATCTGCGGCTACTTTCATATCAAGTAACAAGCGATCAATGATCTCGGAAAATAATTCTTCTTTATTTTTATAAAACGTATAGATTGTTCCTTTTCCAACATTCGCTAGTTTTGACACTAGATCCATTGTTGTCCCTTTATATCCAAATTGTGAAAATGACTTCGTCGCAGCTTCCAATATTTGTTGCTTACGGTCTATGCTCATAACCTTCACTCCTTCAGAAAAGCGCAAGCGCCTTGATCAGACTAGGGCAAATAAGACTATTTGGAATAGAAGGTGTTCTCTCCTTCAATTCCAAATTGGCTTATGACCCGAGGGGCTAGGCGCTGTAGCTAGACACTAAAACTTTATTACCTTTGAACAAAAATGACCAAATGAACAATTTAGTCAATCGTTATTTATGTACTATATCATGCCCTTGCACTTTTTACAAGATGAAATGCTATTCAACTTTTTTGATTACAAGTTCTCCTAATAAACTCTCGATCTGTTTGAGCTGTTCTTGATTCTCAATAACAATAAATGTTGTTGTCGAAAATAGTGTTCCTTTTACTTTTATCGAAAGTTTGTAGCCATTGTCAACTCTTGTGCTATAGCCATAGAGTTCATGCCAACGAATAATTTTTTCCGTTTTATACGAATGAATATGTTGTGTGGAATAATACCTGCCATCCAAAATAATTCCGTCAGATAAAATATAAAAACAACTCTTATGCTTCACAGAACTAATAAGGATGAAAAATAAATATGCAGAACTAAAGAAGGATGATTTCAACCAGTCTGTTACGAGGACCATAATCAGAAGAATGAAAAGCAATAGTAAAGCTATGAAAGTTCCCCACTTTACATACTTATACGTTTTTGCATTCTTTGATAACGCTTCCATCTCTTTCCATTCATTCGGGATCAAAATATGTTGATAATCCCTTTTAACTTTTGGGTAAACAGCATCGTTTGCCATTTCGGCGGCTTTTTTTATATTCAATCGATATTGAATTAAATATGTAATCCCCATAATAAAAA
>DASQMK010000719.1:0-5045 GCA_035645575.1 Metabacillus sp. | reverse complement strand
CTAAAAACTCTTATTCAGAGTGGTGGAGGGACTGGCCCGATGAAGCCCGGCAACCATTCAACCATAATTTGTTGAAAAGGTGCTAATTCCTGCAAAGTTATTGCTTTGACAGATAAGAGGGGATTTCAAGATGAAGACCTCTCTATTTATGAAAAAGAGAGGTCTTTTTTGCTTTTAAAACATCATCTAAAAAATTACATAACAAATGTATCAGGTGCTGTGAGATGCGATCATAGCTTAAAAGGGAAGCCCGGTGAAAATCCGGCACGGTCCCGCCACTGTAATGGGGAGCAACTTATCAATTACCACTATTTCATAATGGAATGGGAAGGGATAAGAAGTAATGAACCTAAGTCAGGAGACCTGCCTGTTATATGCGCTTGTACCTACGGATGTATAGGGAGGAGTGATGAATACGTGTTGAGAAAGCCAGAATGTCTCAACTCTAGTTAGCTATGCGTATGAATCTCTCTTTTCTAATGTGAAAAGAGAGATTTTTTAGTTTAGGACAAAAAATACAGATTAGAGGAGTGAAGGAAGATAATGACACAAATAAGAAGTTCGAACTTAGGCTATCCACGTATTGGGGAAAAACGAGAATGGAAAAAGGTGCTTGAACAATATTGGGCAGGCAATCTTGATAAAGACAAATTTATAAAGCAAATGGAAGAGATCCGACTTCAACATCTTAAGAAGCAAAAAGAAAAAGGAATTGATCTAATTCCAGTTGGTGACTTTAGTTTATATGACCATGTACTTGATACAGCAGTTATGTTTGGTCTAGTACCAAAACGTTTTGAATATCATGGCGGTCCTGTTTCAATCGAAACATATTTTGATATGGCAAGAGGGAATAAAGATGCGGTTGCTTGTGAGATGACAAAATGGTTTAACACAAATTATCACTACATTGTTCCAGAATTACATGATGTCGAACCTCAACTTGTTGAAAACCGTCCGCTTCAATTTTATAAAGAAGCAAAACAAAAACTTGATATAGAAGGAAAACCTGTAATCTTAGGACCAGTTACCTTTGTAAAGCTTTCAAAAGGATATAAGAAGTCTGAATTTCATTTATTGGTCAAAAAATTTGTCCCACTTTATGCTGACATTTTACTGCAATTACAATCAGAAGGTGTCAAGTGGGTTCAAGTTGATGAACCGATTTTATCTACAACTGTTACGGACGTTGAAGTTGAACTATTCCAAGAAGTCTATCAACAGTTACATGAAGCAGCACCAAATATTAAGGTGATTTTGCAGACTTATTTTGACCGAATTGATTATTTCAAAGAGGTATGCTCTCTTCCAGTTCACGGGGTTGGGCTAGATTTTGTCCATGATGGTGGTCATCATCTTTCAGCTTTAAAACAACATGGTTTTCCTTCAGAAAAGGTGTTAGCAGCTGGAGTGATCAATGGACGTAACATATGGCGTGGCAATCTTGAAGAAAAGATTTCACTCATTACAGAAATATCAGAGTTTGTTTCAAGGGATCGTTTAATCCTCCAACCATCATCTAGTTTGTTACATGTTCCAGTAACCGTAACTAATGAGGAAACGCTGGATGAAGTTCTGAAAAATGCATTATCATATGCTGATGAAAAAATAAATGAAGTTGTTCTACTAACAAAAGGAATGAATCATGGAATTGAAACAGTACAAAAAGAAATCGACGCAAGCACATCAGCTATACAAGCATTAAACAAATCAACATTTCGAAACAACACAGAAGTTCAAGATGCTATAAGAAATATACATTTATATAATGCAGAGCGGAAAGCAGATTTTTCTGTTCGTCAGGAGATTCAGGCAAAGACTTTTCGTTTACCCCTTCTTCCGACAACAACAATCGGTAGCTTCCCTCAGACAAAAGAAGTAAGAAACCAGCGTTTAAAGTGGCGTAAAGGTGAGTTAACTGATGTGGAATATGAGAAATACATTAAAGCAGAGATAAAAAAATGGATCGATATTCAGGAAGAATTGGACTTAGATGTTTTTGTCCATGGAGAATTCGAACGAACAGATATGGTGGAATACTTTGGTGAAAAGCTAGCTGGGTTTCAATTCACAAAATTTGGATGGGTGCAATCATATGGATCACGATGTGTGAAACCTCCTCTTATCTATGGTGATGTTGATTTAAAGCAATCCATGACTGTTAAAGAAACTGTCTATGCCCAGTCATTAACATCAAAACCCGTTAAAGGGATGTTAACAGGACCTATTACGATTTTAAATTGGTCATTTGTTCGGGATGATATATCACGCTATGATGTGGCAAATCAAATTGCACTTGCGTTGAGAAAAGAGGTTGAAAGTCTCGAGGAGAAAGGGATTCGAATGATCCAAGTAGATGAGCCAGCGATCAGAGAAGGATTGCCATTAAAGCGAGAAAACTGGGATAGTTATCTTAATGCCGCAGTATATGCATTTAAGCTTGCCACATCCTCAGTTCAAAATGATACACAAATTCATACACATATGTGTTATTCAAATTTCGAAGATATTATTGATGCAATTATAGCACTTGATGCTGATGTCATTTCTATTGAAACATCAAGAAGTCATGGGGAATTAATTCAAGCCTTTGAGGAAACTACATATAACAAAGGTATTGGGCTTGGTGTGTATGATATTCACAGTCCGCGCGTACCACGTGTAGAGGAATTAATAAGAAATATCGATCGTGCACTTCAAGTTCTAGATCCAAAATTATTCTGGATTAACCCTGATTGTGGCTTAAAAACCCGAGGAATTGAAGAAACGGTTGAAGCCCTAAAGGTGATGGTAGAAGCTGCAAAGCTCTCGAGAGAAAATTTACTTGTAAATAAAGGGTAAATTATTATTTAACATGGAAATGCGGGGTCTTTAGATCTCGCATTTTTTCTTTGAAGAGGAAATAATTTTCTGTGTTATTAGTAGTAAAAAAGACTCATGGAGTTGATTACTTATTGTATAAATTTTTTGGAAAGCGAAAAAAAACCGATTGTTTCCATTACAGTATCTTGCGATTTCCGATAAAAATTTAGATTAAGTTCACTAAAAAATAAAAGTTTTATAGAGAAGTTACTATTGATCGGTGAACGAATAGTGTAAAATAATATTATACTTCTCACTAAGAAATAAGGCTCTGTTAAAATTCTGTTGATTGCAGCTTTAAATAACATAGTGTCAAAATAAATATAACATAGCCACATTTTAAAATTCCAACTGGAGGTTTTCACTTTACCATGCCTAACCGCTATGCAGATTCTAATTTAAAACTATTTTCGCTAAACTCTGATCCCAAGTTAGCGAAAAAAATTGCTGAAATTCTTGGGGTAGAATTAGGAAAGAGTTCTGTAACTCGTTTTAGTGATGGAGAAATTCAAATAAATATTGAAGAAAGTATTCGCGGATGTGACGTGTATATTGTTCAATCGACTAGTGCTCCAGTTAATGAACATATAATGGAACTATTAATTATGGTAGATGCTTTAAAGAGAGCATCTGCAAAAACGATTAACCTTGTTATTCCGTACTATGGATATGCTAGGCAAGACAGAAAAGCAAGAGCAAGGGAGCCAATTACAGCAAAACTAGTTGCAAATCTGCTTCAAAGAGCTGGATCTACTCGTGTGATTGCTCTTGACTTGCACGCACCACAAATTCAGGGATTCTTTGATATTCCGATTGATCATCTTTTAGGTGTGCCTATTCTAGGAGAATATTTCTTAAATAAGAAATTAGAAGATATCGTCATTGTATCACCAGACCATGGCGGGGTTACCCGTGCTCGTAAATTAGCTGATCGTCTAAAGGCTCCAATTGCGATTATTGATAAAAGACGACCACGTCCAAATGTTGTAGAGGTTATGAATATCGTTGGTCATATTGAGGGGAAAACAGCGATATTAATCGATGATATCATTGATACAGCTGGAACCATAACATTAGCAGCAAATGCGTTAGTAGAGCATGGTGCTAAAGAAGTGTATGCGTGTTGTACACATCCAGTTTTATCTGGCCCAGCAATTGAACGAATTCAAAATTCCAAAATAAAAGAATTAGTTATAACAGACTCAATTACAGTACCTGAAGAAAAACGTATTGATAAATTAGTTGAGTTATCAATTGCACCATTAATTAGCGAAGCAATTAAACGAATCCATGAAAAACAATCCGTAGACGAGCTTGTACAACTATAAAATTTGTTAATCAAAAATAACCGGAGTTTTAACGAGACTCCGGTTATTCCTAATGGCAAAATTCCCGGTATTAGTTAGGATGTGGAAGTTTTGAGTATTGAAGTATCAGCATTAAAACATGTAACAGCAGATTGTGAACGTTGTTTTGGTTTGTGCTGTGTCGCCTTACCTTATATGAAATCTGCTGATTTTGCTCAAGATAAAGATAGTGGAATTCCTTGCCAAAACCTTCAATCAGATTTTCGCTGTGGGATTCACAAGGATTTAAGAAAGAATGGATTTCGCGGTTGTACTGTGTATGAATGTTTTGGGGCAGGCCAAAAGGTTTCGCAAATAACATACAATGGGCATGATTGGAGAAACAATGTAGAGATCGCAAATGAAATGTTTGATGTTTTTCCTATCATGCAACAGCTTCACGAAATGCTTCGTTACTTATATGAATCAATAAGCAGAAAAGAAACTAAGTCTATTTATAAGGAACTACATCAAGCGATAGAGGAAACTCAGACTCTTACTCGTTTAAATCCAAAGTCGATTTTAGAACTAGATATTGTTCAGCATAGAACATTTGTTAATCACTTACTGATGCAATCCAGTGAGTTCGTTCGTTCAAAGGTAAAGAAAGATCAAAAACAATGGAAAAAAATAAAGGGAATCGACCATGTTGGCGGGGATTTAAGAAAAGCAAATCTTAAAGGAGCAAATTTAAGAGGAGCTTTCCTAATTGCGTGTGACCTAAGAGATGCAGATTTAAGATATGCTGACTTGATTGGGGCAGATCTAAGAGGTGCCAATTTAAGAGGAGCGAATTTAAATGGTAGTATCTTTTTAACTCAAGCTCAAGTTAATTCG
>DASQMK010000718.1:0-4684 GCA_035645575.1 Metabacillus sp. | reverse complement strand
AAGTTACAAAGAAATTGAAGGTAATCCATTATATGATCCTAACCGTCATACACGTGTACAAGTTATTCAGTGGAATGAAGATGGAACACCAAACTTTGGAGTTCCAAGACCTGATACGAAATTGAAAATACCTAATTTGTAGATAGAAGGGCTGATTATCTTTAATGGTCAGCCTTTTCCTAAAAGGTAAAAAAGTATAAAAGTTTGTACTAGTTTTAGTGTCTAGCTCTAGGCACCATCGGCGAAGCACAGGACGTGCAAGTGCAGTCAATGCGAAAGGACGTCGCGTTATTGGCTGCCTCGAGGTCATAAGTCAAATAGGAATTGAAGGTAAAAAGCACCTTCTATTGCTATTCGCCTTATGCTTGTCGCCGAATGCTTAGCGCCTTGCGCTTTTCTTACGATAAATAATAGATCGAATCAAAAGAGTGAAAAGTTTTTTCGTATAAACAAATGAAAAAAGGTAGGGATAATCAATGAATAACACTGTCGTAATAAATACAGACGTAGAAAAAGGTACTATTAACAAAAATATATACGGTCATTTTGCTGAACATTTAGGTCGTTGTATTTATGAAGGAATTTGGGTTGGAGAAGACTCACCAATTCCAAATACAAAAGGAATTCGAAATGATGTATTAGAAGCATTAAAACAAATTAATATTCCGGTACTTCGTTGGCCGGGTGGTTGTTTCGCAGATGAATACCATTGGAAAGATGGCGTTGGTCCAAGAGAAAATCGTAAGCGCATGGTAAACACACACTGGGGCGGTGTTGTTGAAAACAACCACTTTGGAACACATGAATTTATGTTGCTGTGCGATCTATTAGGTTGTGAGCCTTATATTTGCGGCAATGTTGGCAGTGGAACCGTTCAAGAAATGTCTGAATGGGTGGAGTACATGACATTTGATGGCGAATCACCAATGGCAAACTGGCGTCAAGAAAATGGTAGGGAAGAACCATGGAAATTAAAATATTTCGGCGTAGGAAATGAAAACTGGGGTTGCGGTGGTAATATGCGCCCTGAGTATTATGCTGATCTTTATCGTAGATTTCAAACATATGTTAGAAACTATGGTGATAACAAAATCTATAAAATTGCTGGTGGAGCAAATGTAGATGATTACAATTGGACAGAGGTTTTAATGCGTGAAGCTGGTCGTTTCATGGATGGCTTAAGTCTGCATTACTATACAATCCCGGGAGACTTCTGGTTAGGTAAGGGTTCTGCAACAGATTTTCCTGAGGATGAATGGCTAATCACAATGCAAAAAGCTCTTCATATGGACGAGTTAATTACAAAGCACAGCACAATAATGGATAAATATGATCCTGAAAAACGTATTGGCATGATTATTGACGAGTGGGGTACATGGTTTGATGTAGAGCCCGGTACAAATCCTGGATTCCTATACCAGCAAAATACGATTCGTGATGCATTAGTTGCTGCAGTTCACTTTAATATTTTTCATAAGCATAGTGACCGTGTGCAAATGACAAATATCGCTCAAACGGTCAACGTGTTACAAGCAATGGTATTAACTGAAGGAGAAAAAATGATTCTTACTCCAACATATCATGTGTTTGATATGTACAAGGTACACCAAGATGCAACGCTTTTATCAGTTGACGCATCTGTTGGTACAATCAAACTGGATAATCAAGAACTTCCACAAGTGACTGTTTCTGCATCTAAAGACAAAGATGGAAAAGTAAATATTAGCTTATGTAATATTGATCATAAAGAATCTGCTTCATTAGCTCTTCAACTTCGTGGTCTTAAAGAACAAATTTCTAACTTAACAGGAACAATTCTTACAGCAGAAACAATTGACGCACATAATACTTTTGAACAACCAGAAGTTGTGAAACCAGTTGAATTTACTCAAGCTTCAATTGAAAATGATCAATTAAATGCAACTTTACCACCAATGTCAGTTGTACTGTTAACGATTGAATAAGAGATACTATTGGAAAACTTCTAGATTGGTATAAATAAAATTCTAGTTTACAAGAACAGGTTAGCCTTATAGGCTAGCTTTTTCTTCTTTTAGTGTACATTATCAACTACATTGGGGAATTGGCGGATTAAAAGAAGGTAATATTAGAGAATAAATGAGTTTATAGATTATTACGTTCCCCTAGGGAAGAAAAAAAATTCATCCGATCATGAACATTAACAGTTCACGATCGGATGTCTAATCTCTCGAGAATTATACCCCTGGGAACCAACCAGGTGTATTGACAATAGCATTCCATAAAGGATCTGGAATGACCAATTCTTTTTGTTTGTCTTTATTAATTTCTGTTACAATTTCATCTTCTTTTCCTTCTGAGATCTTTTGAACCCAATCAGGGTCAATAATAAGCTCTCTGCCAAGAGCAAGAAGAGGAACTCCAGTTTCATATGCTTTATATGCATCCTCGGCTGTATAAATAGAACCAACACCAATGAGGGGAACTCGGTTGTTAATGGTTTCCTGTAAATAATCAATTCGAGTTTTTGTTAAGTCCTCTACACCTCTTCTAGGTGTTGAAAAGAAATCAAATAATGAAACATGCAAATAATCAAGACCTTTATTTGCTAATGCATCGACTAAGGCTAGGGTTTCATCCATTGTAATTCCAGGTGTTTCAGGTTCCTCAGGTGAAAAACGATAACCGACAATAAAAGGTGATGTTGCATGCTCTTGAACAACACGTTTAACCGTATCCACAACCGCTAATGGAAACGCCATTCGTTTTTCAAGACTGCCTCCAAAGCGATCCTCACGTCTATTTGAATGAGGGGAGAAGAACTGTTGAATCAAATACCCGTTGGCCCCATGAATTTCAATCCCATCAAAGCCTGCTTTAATCGCGCGACGAGTGGCTTCACCAAAGGCATGGATTATTTCTTCGGCCTCTGTTTCTGATAATGCTCTCGGTTTTACATCTGGCTCATCTGTGGAAGCACCGCCTTTTTCAGCTGGAATATCACTTGCACTGACAATTTCACCATTAGGAACTAGCTCTGGAGGACACATTCTTCCACCATGGAAAATTTGCAATACTGCTTTTGCACCTTGTTCTTTAATACTGGATGCAAGTTTTCTTAAGCTAGGGATCATCTCATCAGAGTCTGCCCCAAACTCACCATGGAATCCTTTTCCACTTGGAGTCACATATGCACAAGCCGTAATGACCATGCTTACTCCTTTAGAACGTCTAACATAATAGTTTACTTCTGCATCAGTAACAGTTCCATCTTGATTAGAAGAAAAGTTTGTCATCGGTGCCATGACAATACGGTTTTTTAGTTCTATTCCATTCGGTAATGTATATGGAGATAATAAAGGTTTGCTACGCTCGTTCATATAATTTTTCCTCCTTCATGAGAATAGTGCTATGTTAAAATATCAATTTTGATTTGTACATCAATATGCTTAACTTAACGGTTGAACTTTATGAAAACATAAAAGGAAAAAATCGAAATCGATTATTTGTACGAGGGTAAAGAATCTAATTTTTGACTAAACATTCATGTTGTTACTTTTATCAAATTTATGACAAGCTCAGTAAAAGCTTCGGTATCGCGCACCTCGTTTATCATCATTCGTTATTGTTGCTTTTCTAATGCAAGCTTCAAACCAAAGCCTATTAAAACAAGACCGGTCGTCTTATCCATGATTTTTTGTACTTTTTCCGACATGATCCATTCACGAAGATAGTTGATAAAGAAAACGTAGAGAAAAAACCAGCTGATTGAAAGAAACGTATAAATAACGCCCATTGAAATAAGTTGAATTGTAACATCTGTTCCGGATTTTACGAATTGAGGGAGAAATGTAATAAAAAACATCGCCACTTTTGGGTTTAGTACATTTGATAATAGTCCTTGTGTAAAAGCTGACTTGCTCATAGGGGCTTCTTGGGTAACGACTTTATTTTTCTTTCTTGTTATAAAAGAAGAAATACCAAGATAGATCAAATAAATGGCACCAACATATTTTACAATTTCAAAAGCAATAGCTGATTGGACAAGAATGGCTGAAAGACCAAATGCAGCAGCGATTGTATGGATGAGAGAGCCTGTCGTAATCCCTAATGCCATTTTGTAGCCATTCTTTCTTCCGTCAGCAATTGTTCTTTTTGTAATAAGTGCTGTATCGATTCCAGGACTCATCACAACAAATAGCGATAGGACTAAAAAAGTAAAAAAATCATTCATCTTTGTCACTCCTTCATGATCTTGTTACGAGCGGATAAGTAAAATATAATTTAATTATTATTAAATATATTTTAACATATGTTCAGGGAATTTTGTTTAATTGTATTTAACGAAATTAAATTTAATTAAATTGAAAAGGGTGTAACAATGGAAAATATAGATATCGGAAAAAAGGTTGAGCGCTTTAGGAAGGAGAAAGGATTAAGTAGAAGAGAGTTAGCCAAATTAGCTGAAATCACACCTTCCATGTTAAGTCAGATTGAAAGGGGATTAGCGAATCCGTCTATTCAAACTCTAAAGGTTTTGGCCAAAGTCCTTAACGTTCCCACATTTAGTTTTTTACTTGAAGAAACAAATACATCAGATTTGGTGGTGAGGTCCAATCAAAGAACGAAGATGACTGTTGAGAATGTATCGTATGAGCTCGTTTCTCCAGAGTTTACAGGAATCTTGGCAACTGCCATTATGAAT
>DASQMK010000717.1:0-4098 GCA_035645575.1 Metabacillus sp. | reverse complement strand
ATTGTATTAAGCTTCTCAGCCGATTTCTCTCCAACTCCATGCATTTCATGAACTTGTAGAGGCCATAATGTGTTTGGTATATCCCTTTTTCTTAAAATTGTAATACCAAGGGGCTTTTTCATATTTGACGCCATTTTAGCTAAAAATTTGTTTGGAGCAATCCCGATACTACATGGCAACAATAATTCCTCGACTAGTCTCTCTTGGATCAGTTTAGCAATTTCCAAAGGCCGAGAGCCTTCAAATTCGCTTAAATCAATATACCCCTCATCAATAGAAACCGGCTCTACTAAATGTGTGTATTCTCTTAATAATTCAAACATAGCTTGTGAGGCTTTACGGTATCGTTCAAAATTGGGTTTTCGTATGATTAGTTCCGGGCATAGTCGCCGTGCCTGCCAAAGCGGCATTGTGGCCTTTATACCTTTGGCACGTGCCTCATAGCTGCATGTAACGATAATCCCTTTTCTTTCTTCAACATTACCAGCAATCGCTAAAGGCTTTCCCTTCAAAGAAGGATCATATGCCATTTCTACAGAAGCATAAAAACTATTCATATCCACATGTAAAATAATTCTACGATTTACAGCTTGCTCCACAAACCACACCACACTCACAAATTTTTCATTCTTTTCTAGTTTACCATTTTTCTTGATAGAAATGCTTTTAAAAGAGCTAAATCCACCAATATAGTTATTGGTGGCTCATCATCTCTTCCTTTACAATCGCGAAATTTTCAAGGCTTTCTAATAATAAATTAGGATCGATCATTGTAATTAGACGCTGCTCTAAGCTAGCTACTGCTGAAAAATATTTTGTCGATTGAAATGCACCGATTGCAATTGTTTTTAACTGACTCGCTTGAATATCAATTATTTCCTTTGCTTCTTTTACAATAAGTGCTGCTGACATATCATTTGATTGAAAAACAATCAATTTTACATCATGATCAATTTTTATATTTTGATGATAAAAGATTTGATAAGTATCAAGAACCGGTATCAATTCTCCTCTTACCTTCACTATACCTTTCATATAATAGGGCATATTAGGAATGATATTTATATTTTCTAGTTTTTCAATCGAAATGACATGTTCAATCGGTAATCCATACTCTTCGTCACCTGTTCGGAAAACCACAACTTTTGAGACATCCATTTTATCATCTCCTCCATCAATACTTGAGGTGAATTACTAAGACTATCATACTATGAATGTTTAACCATTTAAAGATACTATTTAGTATCTAAACTAGTTCGGAAAAGAGGTCATACAAAGCAAATACAAGTTTAAAGAAATTACCTACCACTTCCGCCATTCTATCCTCTCTTTATTCTCTAATTGCTCACGAATCACCTCTTCACAAATAGAAAAAATTGTTTCGATGTCTGGTGTACTAAAGGCTAAAACTCTTATTGATAGTCCATTAGCACTAAGAATACTAATACCAAATCGAGAGTGATTTATAGCATTCAAGGCAATTCTAATTTTTTCAATTAATGATTCGTCAACTTGCGGGTGTATCATAAACAGTGTGCCTATATGTGAAAAACCCTCAAGTTGCATAAGGTTTTGTAGATTTTCTCCCGGAACAAACAACTGATGATCATACACCTGTAACTCCCCATCAATAAAGATTTTCATTTTAGAAGTGAGCTTCTTATATTGAAATAACTTCCCATCCTCAGACCAGCCTGATGTAATAATATCCGTATAATAAAAAATAGATGTTGACTCCATATACACATTCGTTTGCTGAGAAAACCTTGCATCTTTATAAAGAATTAATGGATCTTGTTTAATGTATAATTCGCTCCCAGCTTTTAAAAAGCAATCCATTTCTTGCCGAACCCCAAGGTGAAGTGATTTATAAATTTTTGTAGATGCCTGAGTGGTTAACGCTAGCTTGGCCTCTTCTCCAACAACTACCTCTGTTTTGTATGAGTCTCCATCCACATAACCGCCACCAACATGGATAAGCGTTAATAGCGGAAGACCTTCCGGCAAATATGTTGGCCTTGTAATTTTTAGAACTCCATCAAAAAAACTATTGCTTACGACAGAACGATGACTCTTTTTTTCTACCATTAGCTCAAGGTAGCCAGTGTAGGTCATGCCTCTAGACCAACTAAAAATGCTTCTTTACGGATCCAGTCTATAACGTCCTTCACTCCAGTACCATCTTTAAGATTTGTGAAAATGTAAGGTCGATCACCTCGAGACGCTAGAGTGTCTTTACGCATGACTTCAAGATCAGCTCCAACATATGGAGCTAAATCAATTTTATTTATAATAAATAGGTCTGATTTAATCATCCCCTGCCCACCTTTACGAGGGATTTTCTCCCCTTGCGCAACATCTATAATATAGATAGAAAAGTCGACCAATTCAGGACTAAAGGTAGCAGCCAAATTATCACCACCACTTTCGACAAAAATTAAATCAAGGTTCGGATGTCGGTCATTTAATTCATCAATTGCATCAAAATTCATTGAAGCATCCTCACGAATAGCTGTATGAGGACACCCTCCAGTTTCAACACCAATAATGCGATCTTCTGGTAAAGCACCATTTTTAATCAAAAATTGTGCATCCTCTTTTGTATAAATATCATTTGTAATAACCGCAACCTCAAGATCCTTCATAAGCTCTCTTGTTAACTTATCGACTAATAATGTTTTCCCAGCACCTACAGGGCCTCCGATTCCAATACGTATTGGTTCACTCATATTATATTTCATCCTTTCTTAATTTCATTGTGTTAAGACATAAAAAGGCGAACAGACAGCTGTTCATGGAGCATTTGAGCTATTTCAAGACCCGGTGCCCCTGCTCCAAACTCTTCTTCCTCTAGAGACAAAATCTGCTTTACCTTTTCCTTTAAATAAGGTTGTAACGAGACTAATATTTTTTGTCCATTTGTTTGGCCAATAGGAATTCCTCTAACTGCATTTTGAACAAGTGATGAAGTGGTGGCAAAAAGATAAGCTGAAAGAGTTGTTTCTAAATCAATGTCTAATTTTAGACAAACCATCGCAAATACAATTGAGCTATGTCCATAAACTTGTTTATTCTTAATCTTTGTTTGGTACAAATTCAAATGTTCGCTTGGGAAAATCTGGTTCATTACCTTTACCATCTGTCTACCAACTCTACGATTTCCATCACGTGTTTCTTTAGCCATGGCAAGAGCATGAAGCTCTTTGTCTATATGCCAAACGAATTCCATCTTTTTTGTTTTCATAGCTTCATAGACTAACCTACATGCCATGCCATCTGTGTAAACAAATTGTGTTTGTAAAAATTGCTTAAGTGCGATCAGGAAGGATTCTTTATCGGTTATTTTATTTTCTTGGATATACGTTTCTAATCCAAAGGAATGGGAGAACGCACCTGATGGAAAATTCGAATCACAGATTTGAAGCAAATGAAACAGTTGATTAGTCATGTGAATGCCCAATATGTTTAAATGCTTTGCTCATCTTTCGTTCTTCTCGAGCGTAGGGAATTTCCAATTCATTTAGTAATCGCTCAACAAGATAGTCATATTGAACAATCATTTCATTTCCTTCAAATTGTGCTGGTAAATGACGATTTCCAAGTTGATGGGCAATTTCTCCCATTTGTAGAATACTCGTTGGCCTAATGACAATAACATCATCCGCAAGTATACTTATAACGATAGAATTTTTCCCATCTTGGTACAAAATGTCCCCATCTTCCAACTCTTTCCCTTGTTTAAGACGAATCCCCAGTTCCTTTCCATGATCTGTTTTGACACGCTGAATCTTCTTAACTAAATCATCACTTCTAAGATAAACACGCTCTACGTGGTGTGGAGCATTTTCTAATTCTTTTACATTTCCTAAAATTTGTTCAATAATCATTTTCTCACCTCAAAATAGAAAGTATCGTTGTGCTAAAGAAACTTTTTTATCAGGTTCACAAGTAATAATCTCACCATCAACCTTAACCTCATAAGTTTGCGGGTCTACTTCAATTAATGGTGTTTCTCCATTTAATTTCATATCTTTCTTAGTAAGTTGGCGAATGCTTTTTGCAATGCCAATCTTTTTTTCAAGCCCAAGTTCTTCATGT
>DASQMK010000716.1:0-5552 GCA_035645575.1 Metabacillus sp. | reverse complement strand
ATAAACTAGGCGTCCATATCGCAGATGTCAGTCATTATGTAACAGAACAGTCACCAATTGATCGGGAAGCTTTAGACCGCGGAACAAGTGTGTACCTAGTTGACCGAGTTATTCCGATGATTCCACATAGACTATCAAATGGGATTTGTTCATTAAATCCAAAGGTAGATCGTCTAACATTATCATGTGAAATGGAAGTTGATGAAACAGGAACAGTGGTTAATCACGAAATCTTCCAAAGTGTTATTAAAACAACAGAACGAATGACATACTCTGATGTGAATAAGATTTTAGAGGATCGTGATGAAGAGCTTCTGCAAAAATATGAGCCGTTGATTCCAATGTTTGAACTCATGGGTGAGCTTGCTCAAGTGTTACGAACAAAACGAATGACACGCGGTGCGATTGATTTTGATTTTAAAGAAGCTAAGGTCCTTGTTGATAAAGAGGGGAATCCTACAGATGTTGTGCTGCGTCAGCGTTCTGTAGCGGAACGTCTTATCGAGGAATTCATGCTTTTAGCAAATGAAACGGTGGCTGAGCATTTCCACTGGATGAATGTACCGTTTATCTATCGTATTCACGAAGATCCTAATGCAGAAAAATTACAGCGTTTCTTAGAATTTATTACAAACTTCGGCTATACAGTGAGAGGATCAGGAAACGATATTCACCCAAGAGCTCTGCAAAATATTTTAGAGGAAGTAGCGGGTACACCAGAAGAAACGGTGATTTCAACTGTCATGCTTCGTTCCATGAAGCAAGCAAAATATGATCCAGAGAGCCTTGGACATTTTGGACTTGCAACAGAGTATTATACACATTTTACATCACCAATTCGTCGTTACCCTGACTTAATCGTTCATCGCTTAATTAGAACGTATTTAATTGAAGGAAAAGTCGATGAGAAAACACGTTCAAGCTGGGCTGAGAGTCTGCCTGTAATCGCTGAACACTCTTCTAATATGGAGAGAAGAGCAGTTGAAGCAGAACGTGAAACAGATGAATTGAAAAAAGCTGAATATATGCTTGATAAAATTGGTGAAGAATACGACGGCATTATCAGCTCTGTTACAAACTTTGGTATGTTTGTTGAGCTGCCTAATACAATTGAAGGTCTTGTCCATGTAAGTTATATGACAGATGACTATTATCGCTATGATGAGAGTCACTATGCGATGATTGGTGAACGTACAGGAAATGTGTACCGCATTGGCGATGAAATCACTGTACGTGTCGTAAACGTCAACAAAGACGAACGCTCAATCGACTTTGAAATTGTCGGTATGAAAGGGACAAGGAGACGTCCAGCTAAAGAAACACCAAAAGTTATCATAGCAGGTAAAGGCAGAAAAGATTCTACTTCACGCAGCAACGGGAAAAAACTTGAAAGTGACAAAGATGGAGAATGGTCAACTCGTCCACCACGTAAAAAGAAGAAAAAGCATTATGAAAATGCTCCAAAAGCAAAACGGAAAAAGAAAAAGAGATAAAAAGGAAAAATGGGGTCGACTTTGTATAAAATAAAGTTAACCCCATTTTGTTCCCTATACCTTAATAGGTACCATAAGGGTTAGGTCGAGATCATAAATGTACCTTGCTATATAACACCTAAATCTTAAAAAGCAGATTTTTTTTAGTTTTACGTCCATAGTTCACCTGTCACAGTCGATTTGCTTAATTGTTTCGATACCGTAAACATCATATCCTGCCTTTGTATAATAATTGAGTTACCGTCCATTTTTTGCTAAAATAGTACGTATCGCTATATCGAGGGGAGGGAATACAATGCCTAAAGGAATGGGAAAAGCATTAGCGCAAAATAAAAAAGCTAATCATGATTACGCCATTGAGGAAACATTTGAGGCTGGCATTGTCCTTCAAGGTACGGAAATAAAGTCAATTCGTAATGGACGTGTAAACTTAAAGGATTCTTACGCACGTATTGAACGCGGTGAGGTTTTCTTGCTTAATATGCATGTGAGTCCTTATGAACAAGGGAACCGTTACAACCATGATCCATTAAGAACAAGAAAGCTTTTGTTAAAGAAGCGTGAAATCGCCAAATTAATTGGTGCTACAAAAGAAGAGGGTTATGCATTAGTGCCATTAAAGATGTACATCAAAAATGGCTATGCAAAAGTGTTAATCGGCCTTGGAAAAGGGAAAAAGAAATACGACAAGCGTGAGGATCTTAAGAAGAAAGAAGCAAAACGTGATATCGAACGAGCGTTTAGAGAACGTCAAAAAATGTAGTGGCAAAACCTTACAATTGCATTTTTAGGTCAATCTGCTATAATAGTTTTTGTAAGGCAGTCAACTTACTTTTAAAACTTCATAAGCAATTCAGCTTATTCTATCTTTAAACTTCCCGTATTCCCTAGCTGGTATATACGGCTTATCATGGGGACGTTACGGATTCGACAGGGATAGTTCGAGCTTAGGTTGCGGGCCGAAGGGATCGTCTTCGTAAAAACGTCACGCCAATAATAACTGGCAAATCTAACAATAACTTAGCTTTAGCAGCTTAATAACTGCTTAGCTGTTCCTCCCTCCATCGTCCATGTGGTAGGGTAAGGGACTCACTCTTAGTGGACTACGCCTGATTCCTCCGTCTGGGGATGATGGAAGAGACCAATCAGACTAGCTGCTCTGACGCCAGTCGATAGGCATAGGAGTTAGCGAAACTGCGAATATATCGACTACGCTCGTAGACGCTTAAGTGCCGTTATGTCTGGACGAGGGTTCGACTCCCTCCGTCTCCACCAAAATACATAGTTTGGTGGTAAACTACGATAATATCCACGGACTTACCAAATGCGGTAGGTCCGTTTTTGCATTTCTAATTAAAATCAGTGTCCAACGCTTGATAAGGCAATGCCGAGCGGTATGTGGAGCAATCATCGACTTATAGGCTACCATCTGGGGAGTACTAGGATACGAAAATCTGCCTGATTATAAGGTGAATCTGCTTTTCGTATAAGACGCCGAAGGACCTAAATAGAGGTTCAAGATATAGTCAGTGCCGTGACGAAAGCATGGAATAGCACGTCCCACCATCTTCACCAAATACATAATTTGGTGGTTTTTATTTTGCTGTGACTTTAACCATAAACTTGCCGCTTTGACAATATTATGCTTCAAAATTGTGACGTAAAGCATAGGTTTTCCATTTGGAAAGCTTATGCTTTATTTTTTTAGGGAACAATTATGCTTTCTTGAATAGTAAGAACTTGATTAAATAAGCTAAAGGCAGAAAAGTAATCTTCCATAATCGGGCCAGATTGGAGAAGATCAATTAGAAAAGGAATCGTGAAGCGTTTCACTTAATCGGAGTAGTTTAGTTGAAGAAGTCAAACCAAGAAATAGAATATTGAAACTTTTGAGGTGTGAATTCCGTAAGTATGGTACAAGGAGGAAGTAGAATGAAAAAAATAATTGGAATATTTATCGTTGTACTCATTTCAATAGGAATTGCTGATTTAATTCAAGGAGTTATTTTAACATTCATTTATACACCGAATCCCTACTCAACAAATGGTGTGGAAATAACGAATTTCCTAAAATATAGTATTTCTGCTATGACGGTAACATTATCTCTTTGGATTGTGTTTAAGGTTAAAAATTTATTAAAAGGCTGTAAATCTACGGTGACAGTATCGTGAAGTACTACGGTATCAAGCAATTTGTTAGTGTCCTAACTATAATTCTTTTTACATTTATAGCTGATTATTATTTTCGAGAAGTGAATGTGGGGATTGAAAGTGTCGTACTAAAGCAGTTGATTATGTTTATAGGTATTTCAATCCTTCTTTTTGTATGTAATCAACTGATATATAACTACGCAAAAAAAGCAGAAGGGTTTATGCAACACAAGGTTTGGGATAAAATGTTTATCCTCATTATAATATGGTTAATGATTTCATTTGTCGTATTTATTTTCTTGTTTTTTGCTACGCCACTTGGGGATTTAATTAGTTCATCCACATGGATTTTGTTCATTGTTTCTTATTATTTTTTATTCTTTATAAACCTTTTAATTCTATCAATTGTACATATCTTTGTTGATAATTCGCTAAAGGTAGAGAAAAAATTGTTAATAACTTGGGCAAGTTCTTCGTTACCTGTAGCCTTAACACTATTTGTCCTACCAAGTTTTTAATAATTTAAAGGGATATAAAAACTCTTTCACTTACGGGGGTTTAGTTCAATAACAATCTTCAGCAATCTAAGCGCCATTCTTGAATAAGAAGGTGTTCTTTTTAAATTGAACTAGATTCTTAAATAGGAGAAGGAATTATAAGAGAGTGAATTGAATCCTATAAGTTATTCAATTAACGTGGCAGTGGTTAATTGAGTGATCATTATACTTAAGGAGCTAAAGTTATGTCTATTCATTATATTAATCCAGAAAGGGCGACGCTACATGGTTCGTTTTCCAAGGATTTTAAGCCTGTATTAACAATAAATTCCGGGGATACTGTACGTTACTCCACACTTGATGCATTGTGGGGGTTAGAACCATTCAAAGGTAATACAAGAAAGATTTTTGAACCCAAAGATCCAATAAGAGACAATGGTCATGCTCTCTGTGGTCCAATTGCTATTAACGGTGCAGAACCAGGTATGGTACTTATGATAAAAATTAATGAAATTCGTCCATCATCGTGGGGATGGAGTTTCGCCGGAGGTCCTTCTCACATTAAGAAACGACTTGGTCTAGAAGATCGAGAGGTTTATCACTTAAACTGGTCTTTAGATGTTGAAAATATGGTTGGGACTAGTCAAATGAATCATACAATTACTTTACGTCCCTTTATAGGTACGATGGGAATGCCACCTAACAAATCAGGGATACATTCTACGATTCCCCCTAGATTCTGTGGAGGTAATATCGATTGTAAAGATCTTGTTGCAGGAAGTACAATATATTTTCCTATTCCTGTCTCGGGTGGATTATTTTCCGTTGGAGACGGACACGCAGCACAAGGAGACGGGGAAGTAAGTACTCAGGCAGTTGAGTGTCCGATGGACATAGTTGATTTAACTTTCACACTTTGCAGTGATATAACATTAACCATGCCTCGTGCCCATACCCCAAAAGGATGGATTACCTTTGGATTTCATGAAGATTTAGACGAAGCTTGCATGATTGCTCTTAATGGAATGTTAGACTTGATGCAAGAACTTTACGGATTCGAACGCAAAGAAGCTTATACTCTAGCAAGCTTGATTGTTGACATGCGAATCACTCAAATTGTCAATGGAGTAAAAGGTGTACATGCCGTACTTCCACCTCAATCAATAAAATTGAACTAATACAATTAAGAATAAGGGTTGTTGTTCCCCCTTTGCTTCTTCAACGTATGGATGTAATAGTACAATAAAATCGAGTTGGATTGAGTAGCCTTCCATAATATCATTAATCTTCAACAATCGGGCGCAATTCCGCAGTAAACTGTACCCTATAGGGGGCTTTTTTAAAGTGTCCACTCATAGGGTACAGTTTACAGTAAGAATTGTGCTTTTTAAATGTAAGGGAGATTTTTAGG
>DASQMK010000715.1:0-8090 GCA_035645575.1 Metabacillus sp. | reverse complement strand
CATCGGGCCAGTCCCTCCACCACTCTGAATAAGAGTTTTTAGATAATTATTTATGTTTTGAATTTAATAGTCATCTTAGCATGAGAAATGAAAACTGTCAAAAAGAATTTTTTAAGTGGGTTGTTTTCGTAAGATAATGTTGCAAAGCAAGAAAAGCAAAGATTTCTATGAATTACAGTTGTTTATATGCAAAAAACCTGCTAGATCATTGATCTAACAGGGTAAGGTTTTATAATTCTCCTACAGAAGAGGGTCGTACCTTTGCTTTATCTGCTTCACTCGCATTCTTGGTTGCAACCTCTCTATTTTCAGCCATTTCTTCGACAGTTTTTACTTTTAACCGAGCAGCTCCTGTATAATTCTTAGTAGGAATACATGGTTGAGTATTAAGGCGTTTTTTTGCTTCTAAGATAGCTTTTGAATACTGGGGTAACCATTTTTCCTGTGCAACTAACATTTCATCGGTCATTTGCCAAATTTCTTTCGGATTACATACTGCACCAACGAGCGGATCCATCATCATCGCTTGACGTAAAAGAAGATCATCTCCATTAACAGCAGCTTCTACCGCTAAACGCTGGACGGAAATACTCACATTACAAACAGCTGCACATCCAAGAGGGAGATCCCCTACATGCGGTATATTTATTCCGTTTCGATCGACATACCCTGGTGCTTCAATAATCGCATCCTCAGGAAGGTTTGAAATAACTCCATGATTCACAACATTAAAATGCCCGCGATAAACTCTTCCTGTTTCAAGACCTTCGATAATATATGAACCATGCTCTTCACTACGGCTTTCCTGTTTATATTTAAGCGCAGGCTCCTTCATCCAATTCGGAAAATCTGTATCAAACCAATTTCTTCCCTCCGTGCATACACGTAAATAGCCACCTGTTTCGCCGTTTATCCATGAACCTAAATCAATCCATTCATTTATCTCTTCTGGACGCTTGCGATACCAAGGGACATATTCACTTAAGTGACCATTAGATTCAGTAGAGTAATAGCCAAATCTTCTTAGCATGTCAATTCTCACTTTTTCTGTTTTACTAAACTCAGGATGTTGTTCAAATGCCTCTAAAACCTGGCCTGTTAGGTCCTCTCCCTTATGTTTCACACTAATGTACCATGTTTGATGATTGATACCTGCACAAATAATATCGATTTCTTCTTTTTTATATCCCAAAGCCTCTGCAATTTGCCGATGTCCGCCTTGAACTCCATGACAGAGTCCGATTGTCCGAACACCACCATATGTATTGCAGGCCCAGGTAATCATAGCCATTGGATTCGCATAATTTAATAATAGACAATCTTTCTCCGCTACTTCCCTAATATCCTTACAAATCTGTAACATCTCTGCAATACCACGTTGACCGTACATAATTCCACCCGCACACAACGTATCACCAACACACTGATCAATTCCATACTTTAAAGGAATGTCGACATCTTGCTGAAATGCCTCAAGTCCTCCTATTCTTACTACTGAAAAGATATATCTAGCTCCTCTTAATGCTTCCCTGCGGTTTGTAGTAGAGTGAATTTGTATATCCAATCCATTTTCATTAATGTCTCTTTGACATAATTCTGTAACCATTTTAAGATTTGAAGCATTAATATCTGTAAATGATACTTCAATTTCTTGAAACTCAGGAACTGATAACAAATCCCGTAAAAGTCCTCTAGTAAAACCGATACTCCCTGCCCCGATAAAAGAAACTTTAAATGACATGTAAGATTACTCCCCTTTGCATCATTCTTAAAATCATTTTATCAACAGCAGATTGAATACGTTTGCAAGATTATAACTTTCTCCTAAAATTAGATGTCAAAAATCCTAACTTATTTAAAAATCTCATCTAATAAAAATAGGACAACCAATTAGGTCATCCCATTTTTAACCATTTAATTTTTGTATCGATTTTTTCACTAATTTTCTATACCCATTTGGAGTTTGTCCCGTGTATTTTTTAAATAACATACTAAAATATTGACGACTATTAACACCAATATATTGTGAAATCTCGATCACAGGTATCTCTGTTTCTTTTAACAGCATTTTTGCTTTTTGGATTCTCAATTTGGTTAAATAATCCATAATGGTACAATTCATTTGCTGTTTAAAAATTCGATGAAGATATCCTGGATGTAAGCTAACCGTTAGAGCCACATCTTTCACTTGAATATCACGATCGTAATTTTGGTGAAGATAATTAACTGCTTTTTTCACATATATATTAACTTGCTGATGTTGATCAGAACAATCATTTTCTGCCTTTTCAACAATCATTCTAGCAAGCTGTATTAATAGCTGACTAAATAATAAATACATCATAGGTTCCTGAGTAGATCCTCTATTATCAAGTTCTAAAACTAAATTTTTAAGAGAATGATAAATCTCATTTGGATCTTTAACCACCACATATGGTTGCTTTAATCTTAAAAATCGATCTAGGTTAACTGAATGTTCTGTTAATTCTTTAATCGATGGAAAGCTTCCTTTTTTTGGAATAAAAGTAAACTCGATGTTCAACATCCGACAGGGACTACCTTTCTGAACAAGCAAACGATGTGGAACATTTGCATCCAGCAAGATTATGTCTCCCTTTTTCATTTGAATCATATCTTGTTCCGCTTCTACAACACATTGACCGCTAATCACATACATGATCTCTACTTCATTATGGGTATGAAAATCCATGTAATGGGTTTCCCATTGCTTAAAATAATATGCATTTACTGTTGGATGAAAGTGATTTGTAAGTAATTCTTGCTGATAAAGACTATAACTACTCATAAGTCCTCCATATTCACTCAGAACTTATTTCTAAAAAATTATTCCTCTATCAAACCATTTGGATATACAATTACCTTTAAACTTTCCTTTTTATTTAGTCTTGCTCTCTCCATTGCCTCTTTTGTTTGGTCAAGAGTGTAACGATCCGTAATTAAGCTTTCTAAATTGTAATTTTGAGAAGCTAAAAACTCTATCCCTTGAGCATACGTATTTGAATATCTAAATACACCAAAAATATCCAATTCAAAGTCAGCAATAAGTGGTACATTAAGAGCAATTTCATCTTGAGGAGGTAATCCAACAATTGCCAACTTTCCACCTCTTTTTAGTGATTTTAGAGCAGATTGCAATGCCTTAGGATTTCCTGCTGTCTCAAACGCAACATCGACACCTTTTCCACCTGTAATGCTCGCAATTTCTTCGTTTGGATCATGCTCTAATACATTAATAACATGTGTAGCGCCAAGTTTTTTTGCAGCATCTAAACGATTTTTCTCTAAATCTGTTACGATAATTTTTGATGCTCCAAAAGCTTTAACTGCAGCTATGGCAGTTAGTCCAACAGGTCCCATCCCCATAATGGCTACCGTTGATCCTGGTTGGAGTTTTGACCTTTTGGCTGCGTGGATTCCTACAGAGAAAGGCTCAACAAGTGATGCTTCCTCAAATGATAATTCATCTGGAATTGGAAATAAGAAATCCTCTCGGTGTTTAATATATTGGACAAAAGCACCATCTACTGGCGGCGTTGCTAAAAATTGAACATCAGGACAAAGATTATATCTCCCTACTTTACAATATTCACATTGTCCACATGTAATCCCTGGTTCAATTGCAACACGGTCTCCAATTTTCAGCTTGGAAACCTGTTCACCAACTTGTATAACAATTCCAGCACATTCATGCCCTAAGATAATTGGTTTTTCAACAACATATCTCCCAATTTTTCCATGTTCGTAATAATGGATGTCAGACCCGCAAACCCCAACAGCCATCACCTTGACTAAAACCTCGTTTCCTTCAACCTTTGGAACAGCAATCTCCTGAAGTTCAATTTCATGTGGTTTTGTCATCACTGCAGCTTTCATATTAGTTGGAATCTCTAATTTCTCAACATTCTTGACAACTGATTGATTGGACATCTCTTTTCTTCCCTTCTCGTTCGCAGCATAGAAAACGCTTTCTCAATTGATTTTTATAACTATTCCTTTGGTGATTGTCTGGGAAGTGATCTATAGAATAGAATTCAAGTCTCTATAAGAATAACACCAATTTGGGTATCAAAAAAGATGAAAATGTAAGCTTTTTCACACACCTTTATAATTTCCTATTTTATTATAATAATAGTGAATTTCAGGTTATTAGAAAAGAAATTTAACGATAAAATCCCAATTTTTTAAATCGTCACATCCGCTCGAACCTTCTTCATAAGAGCGGTCTTAATAGATAATGGATAAGAGATAGCTGTTAAAAGAAAAGCCTCCTGAAGCTAAGATGTCACAATAACTCCATTATTGGCAGCTAGTAAAACACAAATAAAGTACCACATAGTAAAAAATATTGAAAAACAAATAAAAAATTGCCGTTCCCAGCGTTAAAAGATATCTCTAACCAACCATATGGGCTACCAAACTTTCAATCACTATGGATCGACCGTGACGAGATCTAATTTTAAAAATCACTATTTTTATGAAACAATATTGAACCCTCTCCCGTTCAATAGTTGATTAACAAAGCAATGGGAGATGTTTTTAAATGAATAAATGGAAAAAGGTTTCAGCAACAGTTTTAACTGCATCTGTATTATTATTAGGAATTCCTGTAGGCGGAGCAAGTGCTCAAGATAACGTGAATTATTCTATTTTTGATTTATCAGGTACTTTAAAGGAAGGTTCTAAAAGTGAAAATGTAAAAATCATGCAGCGTGCTTTAAATAAAGCAATGGGGGCAGAATTATCTGAGGATGGGATTTTTGGACCTAATACAAAAACTGCTGTTATAGCCTATCAAAAATCAAAGAAAGGCTTAAAAGTTGATGGTATCTATGGACAAAATACTCATGCCGAACTATCGAAGGAAATTAACTCATTCGGTTTTGCAGACACTGTTTTAAAAGTTGGTAGCAGAGGCGAAGCTGTGAAAACTCTTCAAAAAGGACTAAATGATATGAGCTACAATATTAAAGTAGACGGAATATACGGACCACAAACAAAGGAAGCAGTTATTAAGTTTCAAAAACGCTTCCCATCACTTGTGAATGATGGGATTTTCGGACCTAAAACAAGGGATGTTATGGACAAAGTACTAAATGACTAATAGTAAGATAGGCGATCATCTTTTATGATCGCCTTTCCTAGATTTTATAATCCATTAAATACTTTATCAAACCCTATTTTAGAGCGTCTAATTAATTCTTCACTTGATTCTGTGGTATTTGAAGGAGTTAAAACTTCTTGAGCTATTGGTCCGCTATAACCAGTCTTCTTAATACTTTTCAAGAATAACGGTAAATCAATAACCCCTTCTCCTGTATAGAGTCGATCATTATCTTTAAGCTCTTCCACTGGTATATTAGCAGCATCATTAATATGAACATGTACAATTTGATGCTCATTTAAATTGGACAGATCTTTACTTGTGAGACCAGTTGTGTACCAATGATATGAATCCAACAACAAACCTACATTCGGTAAGCCTATCGCATCAATAAGGTGAAGTGTTTCCTCTTGTGTCCATATGAATAGATTTTTCCATGTGTCTCTTAAATGATGAGGACCTACATATTCTAATCCAAGCCGAATACCATATGTACCTAGAACTTCCGCACATATTTTCAAACGTTTTATCGCAAGACTCATAAATTGAGCTGATTTAAAATCAGTTGAAGGTAAAATATAAGTGCAACAACGACTACAACCTAAATCTTGTGCAGCTTTTGCAGATAAGGCAAGATTGATTAAATCCTGTGAAAATTCTTCATCTGAATTTCTCCATTCAACAGGTAAACCAATGGCTCCTAATTGAATGTTATTGCTTTGTAAAATCTCCTTCGCCCCGTCTTGACCAAAGTCTTCAATAAATTTTTTTGCATCAAGATCAACAGTTTGGAAAGAGTATTCCGCAGCTAATTCAATAAATTGTTTATCATCTACAAATGTTCCTAAGCCAGCCTTAGTCAATCCTCTTAGCACACACATCACCCTTCCAGGTAAAAACTAGTTTAAAAATGATACATTTTTAACCCTTTTAGTTTTTATAAAAAACTAAACAACTAAATCTTCCAATCTAAAATCACTTCTCTGCCTGTTTTAGACGATTCATAGATTGCATCTAATATTAGGTTATTTGTTAACCCCGTCATTGCAGAGGTAATTGGCTGTTTTTCCTCTCGAATACACTCAATGAAATGTTTGCTTAACTGAATGCGCTCATCTTCTTTATTTTCTTCTGGAGAAAGCTCAATATCAATAGCCCGATCAAATTGCTCTGTTAAAATTTTTGCAGAATTTCCATCAAGAGAAGCTCCCCCTTCTGATCCCATAATATGAATAAAAGGATTATTGCTTGTATCCATATGAACAGCCCAGCTAACCTCGAGAGTAAGTGTTGATCCATCTTCCATTTTTATTAAGGCTGTCGCTAGGTCTTCAACATCATATTGTCCATTCCAATTTGGGGTTCCCCAAGTTCCAATACCTTTCTTTTTTGGGCCAAATTCTGCATATGTTGACCCAAAAACAGAAACCGGTTTCGGATTTCCCATTAAGTAAAGTCCTAAATCTAGCATATGAACACCTATATCAATTAATGGTCCACCGCCAGCTTGCGATTTCGTCGTAAACCAACTTCCCCAACCAGGAATTCCTTTCCGACGGAACCAGCCTGTTTTTGCATGATAAATTTTACCTAATGAACCCTTTTCGACTTGTTCTTTTATTTGCTGAATTTGCCATTGCCATCTCATTTGATGTCCAACCATAACTACTTTACCTGAATCACGTTGTGCTCTAACAATATCTTTTGCAGCTTCACTGTCAATTCCCATTGGTTTTTCAACTAACACATGTTTTCCTGCTTTTAACGCTTGTATCGCGAGTGGGGCATGCCATTTATTAGGAACACCAATAACTACAGCATCTATATTAGGATCATGAATTAATTCCTCTGCACTAGCAAAAACTTGGTTCACTTCATACTCCTTAGCTCTTTGTTCAGCAAGCGGTAAATAAGCATCAGTGATGCCTTGTAGAACAACCGAATCTGTTAAGGCTGAGAATATATTTAAGTGCACATTTCCAATAGCACCTGCTCCGATGATACCTATTCTAATCTTTTCCATTGTAAAACCTCCATCACTCAAAATTACTTTTAACGATGTATAATAATAACGCTTACACATATGGTAAAATAAAAATGATAAAAAAGCAGTTCAATTTTTCATCTGTTTATCTCAATTTTTCTGATAGGAGGAAACGGTTATTATGACCACTTTTCCCATGTATTTATCTGAGTATCCTAATATGAATACAACTTTTCCGTTTCATCTATCAATACATAGAATAAAAGATCATTTCCCTTCACACCGTCATGATTATCTAGAGTTTTCTTTAGTTATTGAGGGATCTGGAAGTGAGATGATCAATGGAAAAAAGCATAAAATGGAACCAGGCACCTTTACGTTTATTCTGCCTTATCAAATACATGAAATCTCGGCCTCCATTGATTCCCCGTTGGTCCTATTTAATTGTATCTTTGATTTAGGTTTGCTTCATGATATTGGCTTAGAAAACTTATTAATAGAAACAGAGGAATTTCTTTTAGAGCCTTTTATTAAAGTTGATGATCATAACCTCTTAAAAATTAGGGGTATATTGGAAGAAATGCTTAAGGAATATACACAAAACAAGCCATATAAAGACATCCTATTAAAAGCAAGACTTGCTGAAATATTGGTTATGTTCGAACGATTAAGATGTAAGCAACAATTTCCTTCAATCAATATTGGTAAGTCCACAAAAAAGGGAATTATATGGGATGTCATTCAATATATTCATACTCAATATCACGAAGATATTACCCTATCTTATTTAGCAGATAGATTTCATGTAAGTGTCCCTTATCTAAGTGAATTATTTAAAGAACAACTCGGACAAAACTTTGTTCATTTTTTACATGAGGTTAGAATTAGGCATGCATGTAGCTTATTAACTTCGACATCCATTCCTGTGACTGATATCGCCTTAGAAGTTGGCTATCGTTCGTTCCAAACTTTTTCACGTGTTTT
>DASQMK010000714.1:0-4767 GCA_035645575.1 Metabacillus sp. | reverse complement strand
GATGGAGCTATCTCTTTTCAGACGGAGAAAAACAAGCGATATATGATTACGGTTGAGTAAAATGCTAAACAAGAAAAAGATCCTTTTATACATTTCAAATTTGGTGACTGTAATTTCAATGGAGGTGATTTAAAAGCATGTCTAAAAATAGCGGTGACTTAAAAAATGGGACTTTCTTAAATCCGATACTAAGAGGAAATTATGCAGATCCTTCTATTATAAGAGTAGGCTATGATTATTATATGGTCCACACTTCTTATAAATATACACCTGGTCTAATTGTCTGGCACTCGCTGGATCTAATAAATTGGACTCCGATCGGAACAGCAATAGAACAGCTAAATGGAGATGTTTGGGCACCAGAACTAGTTTATTATAAGGGGCTATATTATATTTACTTTCCAGCAGATAAAACCAATTGGGTAGTGACAGCTAAAGATCCAAGAGGGCCTTGGAGTAAGCCGATCAACCTCAAAACAAAATATATAGATCCTGGACACGTAGTGGGGCCTGATAGTAAAAGATATTTACATTTATCTGGTGGAAATATGGTAGAGCTAGCAGAGGATGGATTATCAGTTATTGGTAAAACAACCAAAGTTTATGAGCCTTGGAAATATCCTGATAATTGGGAAGTGGAAGGCTTTAGTCCAGAGGGTCCAAAATTAAAGTATTACAATGGATATTATTATTTAACCATTGCGATTGGTGGAACAGCAGGTCCGCCAACAAGTCATATGGTAGCAGCTTCACGATCGAAAACACCATGGGGACCATGGGAGCATTCCCCCTATAATCCAATTATACGAACGTATTCGAAGGATGAAAAATGGTGGTCTCAAGGCCATGGTACGCTTATCGATACGCCATCTGGAGAATGGTGGATGGTCTTTCATGCATATGAGAACAATCTACATACACTAGGACGTCATACTATGCTATTACCAATTGAGTGGACAGAGGACGGATGGTTTAAGATACCGGATCATATCGATTATCAGCAGCCAATAAGAAAACCTGAGGGTAAACCTGTTAGCCATGGATTTCCAACAGTGGACCTATTTGATAGAAGAGAATTGGGACTTCAATGGCAATGGTTCGGTGAACCGGAAAGAGATCGTTTCTATATTGAAAATAAAGAATTAGTTGTTAATGGACATGAAGGTGGAATTCATTCTCCACTCCTTTATATGCCCGGTGATCCTTATTATGAATCCGAAGTCGAGATAGAGGTTGATAAAGATGCTGAAGCAAGGTTTCTGCTTTTTTATGATCATTCTGCTTTCTTTGGAATAAGTGTATTGGCTGAGGGAGTTAGGCATTTTAGAACATTTAAACAATATCGTGTCGAACATTTCGATGGTAAGAGTGTACATGTCAGAATAAGAAATGATCATAATATTGTTTCATTCTATTATAAAGACTCACAAGGAATATGGAAAAAATACGACAAGGTCATTGACTGTTCAGGCTTTCATCATAATACATTCGGTGGGTTTCTTAGTTTACGTATTGGATTAGATGTTACTGGTAACGGTAAAGCAAGGTTTCGAAATTTTCAATATCGAAGCTTGTAATCCCTAAAACCACTAATGAAATAAATAAGCGACACATGAAATGATTTTTATAGGAAAAGGAGGGGACTAGAATGAGGGCGCCTGATTTCTTTCTAGAAAACCTTTATCAAAAGACAGTATCAAAACTGCCTGTAGAATATGACGAAAGCTGGAAATGGAATGGAATAGAACTCTTTTGTCAGTTGATCGGTCATTTTCCAACAACGAAAGAGGAAGAACTAAATTCTAAAGTCATTGAAAAAACAGAGAAGGAGGAATATAGTCGGATCAGAGTAGAAATAACAACTCTTGATAACCTTATTATGCCGACCTATATTCTTATTCCTAAAAAGAATACAAATAGTAAGTTTCCTGCCGTACTTGCCCTTCATGGTCATGGCTTTGGGAGCAAGGAAATAGTTGGCCTAAATGTGGATGGAACTGAAAATGATTATGACCCAGGTATTCATCAAAATTGTGCCATTGAACTTGTGAAAAAAGGAATGGTTGTTGTTGCCCCAGAATTAATTGGTTTTGGTGATCGAAAGCTAGTACGTGATACTCACTCGGATAATCAGAACCAAAACTCATGTTTTGCCATTGCAAGTCAATTGCTATTAATGGGAAAAACATTAGCAGGTTTAAGAGTATTCGAATGTAGAAAAGTGCTCGATTTTATAGAAACAATAAATGAGGTAGATCCTGACCGGATTGGATGCTTCGGATTCTCTGGAGGAGGTCTTGTTGCTGCCTTTACTTCAATTGTTGATCAGAGGATAAAAGCCACCGTTCTTTCAGGCTATACAAATACATTTAAAGGGAGCATCATGGAGCGTAACCATTGTTTAGATAATTATATTCCTGGTGTTTTACAGCTAGGGGAAATGCCTGAATTAATCGGTCTTATTGCTCCGAGGCCATTATTTATTGAATCTGGGATGGGTGATCCTCTTTTTCCAGTAAAACATGTAAAAGAAGCTTTTGAAGTGCTAACACATATCTATGAAAAATTTAATGCGGTAAATTCTCTGAATTATCACTTATTTGAGGGGGAGCATGAGATTTGTGGCGAAAAATCATATGAGTGGCTATATCACACTCTGTTATTCGCGAAAAATAGTACTTAGGAGATTCCAAGTTTGTTGAAATAACTTGTTGAGAGGGTGTTAGTGCTTGAAAACATTCAAAAATCCAATATTACCAGGGTTTTATCCAGACCCTTCTATTTGCAGGGTGGATGAAGATTATTATTTAGTTACATCAACCTTTGAATATTATCCTGGCGTTCCGATTTTTCATAGTAAGGATCTTGTGAATTGGCAACAAATTGGTCATGTATTAGATCGCCCATCACAATTAAACCTAGATGGAACGCCAAGCTCTAGAGGGATTTATGCTCCGACAATCCGTTATCATAATGGAATATTTTATATGATTACGACATTTGTGGAAAGTGCGAAAGGAGCTCGGAAAAATTTTTATTGTACAGCAACTGATCCTGCCGGGCCTTGGTCTGATCCAAATTGGCTAGAAGATGCTCCTGGAATTGACCCTTCTTTATTTTTTGATGATGATGGGAAAGTGTATTATACAGGAAACAGACAGCCTCCAGAAGGACAGCAGTATCCAAAGCATATGGAAATATGGCTTCAAGAGTTAGACTTGGAAACCAAGCAGTTAACAGGTCCGAAATATAGTCTGTGGGATGGGGCTTTAAAACAAATCCATGCCCAGGAAGCACCTCATTTATATAAAATGAATGGCATGTACTACCTCATCATTGCGGAAGGGGGAACAGGATTTACTCATTCAGTAACAATCGCCCGGAGTGAAAAAATTACAGGTCCTTATGAAGTGTGTAAAACCAATCCAATTTTAACTCATCGTCATTTAGGAAGAGACTATTCTATAGCAAATGTAGGTCATGCTGATCTCGTAGAAACACAGGAAGGTGAGTGGTGGATGACTTGCCTTGGATCTAGACCTTATGGAGGAGGATTCAGGAATTTAGGGAGAGAAACATTTCTAGTAAAGTTTGTTTGGGAAAATGGCTGGCCTGTTGTAAATCCTGGTAAGGGAATCATTGAGAGTGTTAGTGAACGGCCTCGATTAAAAGAGAAACGCTGGCCAACTCAGCCTTGCTGTGACCATTTTGATACGCCAAATTTAAGCTTGAATTGGAACTTTATACGTACTCCAAGAGGAGACTTTTGGTCTTTAGAAGAACGTCCAGGCTATTTGAGATTGAAAAATAAGCGAGAATCAATAACGGAGGAGACAAATCCAAGCTTTATTGGCAGAAGACTACAGCATATGAATTTTGCTGTTAGAACTGTGATGGATTTCCAACCAGAGAATGAACATGAAACAGCTGGATTAGTATTACTGCAAAATCATGACTACCAGTTTAGAATAGAGCAAACAAAAATAGATAATCAATTTGTTGTCTCTTTAACTAAAAGAGAAAAGGGTGTGGATCACATCTTAGCCACACATGATATTTATTCTTCAAGGCTGTATTTAAAAGTAGAAGCAATCGGTCAAGACTATAACTTTTATTATAGTGAACAACCTGAAAAGTGGAAAACACTGATGGAAGATGTAGATGGTAGAATTCTTAGTACGGATGTTGCGGGAGGATTTGTCGGAGCATACATTGGCATGTATGCGAGCAGTAATGGTCAAGAGAGTCATAATTTCGCAGACTTTGATTGGTTTGAGTATATAGAAATTTAAAATGGCTATAAAAATATATGTTTATGAATAGACATCACATAGGCTTACGCAACATATGCGTAAGCCTTTCACTGCTTTAGACTTGGCGATAAGCAAAGTTTTTCTATGGTCTAGGAAATGATGAAAATCTTGTACTGTGGCTAAGCGCGCGGCATCCAGCTCCGAAGCACAGGACGTGCAAGTGCAGTCGTTGCAACAGGATGTTGCGGTTTTAGACTGCCAGTGGCTAGCCCCTCTAGGGTCTAGCCACAAATGAATAGAAGACAAAGAACGTCTTCTATTCATTTTCGTCCTTATTTGCCCGAGGCTGTTCAAGGCGCTTGCGCTTTTGTACTTGCTTAGGAAATTATAAAATGCTTGAACTGTGGATAACTACTTCGACATCCAGCTCCAGCGCCTAGCCCCTCGAGATCATAAGCTAATATAGAATTGAAGGCAAAGGACGCCTTCTATTCTAAATCATCTTATTTGCCCT
>DASQMK010000713.1:0-7755 GCA_035645575.1 Metabacillus sp. | reverse complement strand
CAATAACATCCTTTTTCTGCAAGGCAAGTGGAATCGTTTGGGCTTGAATTGGTGAAGGCTCTTCGAAACCCATTCTGCTAATAGATTCAATCAATGACGAACTTAAACCTAAATCTTGAAACGTTAATGTCATGTATTCATACTCCTTCTATATCGTTTGCTGTAAATATTTACAGACCTTATAGGTAATCCAAAATCGTATTCATAATGAAACGATGTTTATATTCAATCCTAATAATCTCTAGTATTTTCCCAGAAATCTAAAAATAGATTATCAACTGTTGTGTCATCATGAAAAACAGTCAGATGTTTAGAAAACATTTATAAATAATGTTTTCCTTATACAACCACACACTAAATAAGGTTGTACGAATAAACCGTTCTGATTATTTGCCAACAAAAAATGCCCTTTATCATACAAGGGCAGCAGTTTACCTTATTTAAAGCCCGCAAACACTTTAAATGTAATCATACCACTACCAGTACTGTATTTCAACTTAATGTCAAAAAAGCAGTAAACAAAAACCATTTTAAAAAACGGATAAAAAGACCTAAAGGGCAATTACATAAGTACCTTTTCTTCTGCATACAAAAATTCTTCAACATAGTTTTTTAAGTCTTCATAATCATCTCCATGGCAAACATGGTGCTTTGAACACGGTAATAAATGAAGCTTTTTTTGTTTTGAAGGAATGGTATTATATAGGTAATAAGCACTCTTTACCGGTACAATTCCGTCACACTCACCCTGAATGATCAAAACCGGTATGTTTAAACGTTGAAGATAAGGCTTCACTTTTTTCACAAGTTTTTGAAATTCAAATGTCGAACTTATGGGTGTTTGGAACAGTTTCTTTTTATACCGGTTAAATAGCTCATTATCATTAATATTCCCATTCATTAAATCTTTTATCATTACTTTTGCATCAATTATTAATTGTTTCGGATTAACATAATAGGCTGCTGCGCTAAGCAAAACTAACTTCTGAATATTATAATTAGCCGCTAAGTAAGAGGCGATAATACCTCCCATCGAAAAACCAACCACATATACCTCATCCACCTCTTCCATTAAGGATAGAAGCTCTTGTTCAGCATATTTGATCCATTCCATATAGGTATGCCCTTTTAATGAAAGTGTTACTCCATGTCCAGGCAGAGTTGGTACTTTGACAATCCATCCTGTTTTTTGGCGTATATAGCTTGCTAACGGCTCAACCTCATAAGGAGCACCAGTGAATCCATGAATAAAGAGACAGCCTTTCATCGAATTAAAAAACCTCCTTTTAAGAAAAGCGCAAGCGACCGTTCAGCAACGTATGAACTGGAGCACTCCGTATGAGATAAAGGAAACACGAAGAGCGATAGCGATTCGATGTTGACTTATCGTAAGGAGGAGTGTGAAGTTCACTAGTTGCTGGGCGCTTGAGCTAGACACCAACACTAAGTATAAAAACTTATATTTTCTTAACGTTGAATAAATAGCAAGGTCTAAATTCATCTTAGTCTCTATAAGCAAAATTACTTAAATAAGGGCGTTCACTACCTCTTCAAGCTTCATTCCTCTTGATGCTTTCACAAGTACAACGTCATTTTTACGAACTAGCGACTTTAGTGACGCAATCAATTCACTTTTTTCCTCAAAGTGACGAACAAAGTCTTGAGCATAGTTTTCCCTTGCTCCTAAAGCAATTTCTGCTCCTAAACGTCCATAGGTAAAAACATGTGAGATGTTAGGAGACTTGATAGCTCTTCCTACCTCGCGATGATATTCCTTTTCTTCCTCACCTAGTTCAAGCATATCTCCAAGAACAACAAACCTTTGTTCAAATCCTTTTAAGTTCTCAATTAAGTTAATTGCTGCTTTCATAGAGGTAGGACTAGCGTTATAGGCATCATTAATGATAGAAGCACCATTTTTTGCCTCGATTAATTCTAATCGCATGCCGGTTATCTTTATCGATGAGAAGCCTTCCTTAATTGCTTCCTTTTTCACTCCCAGATGAGTAGCAACAGCATATGCAGCTAAGGCATTCCATACATTATGTTTTCCTAGTACTGGAATAAAGTATTCCTCATTTTCCACTTTAAATGATGTACCTGTAAGCTCTTGATTAATCTCTGTTGGGAAATAATCATTGGTTGATTTTTCACCAAATGTGGCAGTGTTTAATGATAATGCAGGAACCCTTTCCTGTAATAAAGGCTCATCACCATGATAAATGAACAAACCATCTTTTTTTAATCCTTTTGTAATTTCCAGCTTCGCCTCAGCAATTCCTTCTCGAGACCCCAAATCAAGTAAGTGTGATTCACCAATATTCGTAATAACTGCTATATCCGGGTTTGCAATATGGGAAAGTAGTTCAATTTCTCCCTTTCCACTCATCCCCATTTCCAACACAGCAACTTCTGTATCCTCACTCATGCTTAATACTGTTAACGGCAATCCGATGTGATTATTGAAATTCCCTTTTGTTTTATGTACTTTATACGATGTTTCTAATAATGATGCAACCATATCCTTGGTCGTTGTTTTTCCATTACTACCTGTGATTCCAACGACTTTGACTTGAAGCTGATTAATGTATGATTTAGCGAGTGCTTGTAAAGCTATTAGTGTATCTTCAACAAAAATCACTGGTACACCTTTTGGAGGGTTTTTCTCTGATTTTTGCCAAATAACAGCGACTGCTCCATCTTTTATTGCTTTCTCTCCAAACTCATGGCCATTATAAACATCTCCAACAAGTGGTATGAATAAACTACCTTTCCAAACCTGACGGGAATCTGTTGTTACTCCTGTTATGTATAAGCTTTTATATTCTTCTTCTAATCCGAAACCATCAACCATTTCCTCGATATCATGTAACGATCTTCTAATCATATCCCCACTCCTAATAAAGGATTTTTGCGCTTTTGTCCGTTGTAATGGAAAAAAGAACTGATTGGTGTTTTATTCAGTTCTCCTCATCCTATATGTTTTAAACGCTATTATGAAATTTAGAAAGAATGCTTAATTTGCTGCTTTTGCTCAAAGCGTTCCAAAGCAAGGTCAACAAGCTTTTCAATTAGCTGTGCATATTCTAACCCTGTGTGCTTCCACATGAGCGGGAACATACTATATGGAGTAAACCCCGGCATTGTGTTTACTTCATTTATTAATGCTCTGCCATCCTCAGTTAAGAAAAAGTCAGCACGCACTAAACCTGAACCATCAATTGCTTTAAAAGATGTAATTGCCATTTCTTTAATCATTTCATATTCTGCATCTGTAATATTTCCTGGAATGATTAAATCTGTATCTCCATCTTCATACTTAGCTTTGTAATCATAAAACTCTTTTTTCGGAGCAATTTCACCTACAACTGAACATTGTGGATAATCATTACCAATTACAGCAATTTCAATTTCTCTGCCTACAATCGCTTCTTCGATAATCACCTTACGATCATATTCGAATGCTTCTTTAATTGCCGCTTTTAATGATGTTCGATCCTTACATTTATTAATTCCAACACTTGAACCCAGATTAGCAGGCTTTACGAAACATGGATATCCTAATTCTTTTTCAATTTCATCACAGGCAGCTTCTGGTGAATGCTCATAGTCACTTTTAATAAAGGAAACATAGTTTGCTTGCGCTAAACCAGCTTGAGCAAAAAGATTCTTCATGACAACCTTATCCATACCTGCAGCAGATGCTAAAACACCATTCCCAACGTATGGAATGTTTAATAACTCAAGAAGCCCTTGAACTGTTCCATCCTCTCCGTTTGGACCATGTAGAAGTGGGAAAATGACATCAATTTTTTCTTGCTCTTCTACTTTGGCCGGGAATAAATCTGAATTAAGTGAGACAGGTGAAATTAAGTCTCCATTTCCCTGCAGCTTTAAAGAACTTACTTCTTTTACAGGTGCATTTAAAGCCTTACCTCTTACCCATTCTCCATCTTCTTTTATATATATAGGATGTATATCGAATTTACTCATATCTAACGCATTTATAACAGCTAAGGCCGTTTGCAAAGAAACATTATGCTCTGCAGACTTCCCGCCATATATAAGACCTAACTTTATTTTCATGTAGATTATCCTCCTCAGTTCTCTCATCATTCTTATTTTATCACTTTAAGACAAAATTGTTATTAACGATTCCTTATTTATGTAATAAGTTTTAAAAATTCACGATTGCCACGAACACTTCTTTATATGATCCGTACTTGATCATGTTTTTTAAAGGGTGAACAATGCAGAATAAGAATAATTTGAGGAGTTTTTATTTTATTTTTGCGCCATAAATGTAAAGACATTTCCTTCCCGTAAATCATTTTGGTGTTCTGCATAAACTGTAACTGAAGAAAAGCCGATTCTTTCAAGAACTAATTTAAATTCCTTGATTCCAAACCACGTATAGGATTGAACTTTACTTTCCTTTAAGAGTGCTTGACCTTCCTTCCAATGCTCAACAGATAAGGTATATGTTGCTGTTTGTTCGATCAAATCAATTTTTACAAGTTTTGATTCACCAACAAATAGCTGGTCGTTTCTTTCAAGCACAATGTCGTCTTTTTGCAGAACAGTAAATTCATTTTGTAAAAAAAGATCAACTATGAGTGTTCCTTTCTCCTTTAGATGATCATAGCTATTTTTTAATACTCTTATTGCATCAACCCTTTTAGACTTCGTAGAGACAACTCCAAAAGGAATTATGATCGCTTCATACAATGAGGCGGTTTTAAAATTTGGTAACATAGCCTGAAGCAATTTTGCAGACTGATTAATCTCTTTGCATTTTTCATGACAAGCCTTTTTCCCATTATCCGATTCAATCACACCCTCCATCTTTAGACCACGATCCAGGAACATAGGAAGTAAATGTAATTGATTCTGACCTAACTCAAGTATTTTCCCTTTTGTATCTTTTAATTTTTCATAATAAAAATCCATAGCATGCACAAGTTCATATTCCTGAATATACGACTGAAGGTTATCCATAACAAACCATTTAAAGCCTAACGTCATCCTTCATCTCTCCTAAAATACATAAGTACGCTTCTAACTTCCCACTTATACTTGAATATTATGTAAGGAATTAAAAAAAGCGTAGGCGCCTTGATTAGCCCCGACAAGCATAAGCCACAAATGAATAGAAGACGTTCTTTGTCTTCAATTCATTTGTGGCTTATGACCTCGAGGGGCTAGGCGCCGGAGCTAGACACTAAACTAAGTACAATTTTTTTACTTTATTACCATTAAGAAAAGCATATGAACCTTGTCAGCATTTCTGTACCTGATAATTTCTTACTCCACAAAAATGAAATATGAACTGAAGGTTGTTCATATTTATTGTAAAGAAGTTGTAAAACTATGTTCATCATGCAAAAAACAATCTAAACTAGAAATAGGAAGCTAACATAGACATAGGAAGTGTATTTAGCTTATGACTGACCATAGCCATTTAGAAATGGAGTGAACAAAATGAAACGAATTAGTGTATTTTGTGGATCAAGCCCGGGTGCTTCTCCTTCATATTTAGAAGCAGCTGAAATGCTCGGAAGCCAATTGGCCGAAGAAGGAATCACTCTTGTCTATGGCGGATCTAAACTTGGTGTTATGGGCACGGTAGCAAATGCTGCTCTTCAAGCTGGTGGAGAGGTTATTGGGGTTATCCCTAAAATGTTAATGGAAAGAGAGTTAGCTCATACAAATTTAACAGAACTAATAGTTGTTAACACGATGCATGAACGCAAAGCAAAAATGGAACAGCTCTCTGATGGATTCATTGTCCTACCAGGTGGACCAGGTACAATGGAGGAATTTTTCGAGGTATATACATGGGCACAGCTTGGCGAACACCAGAAGCCAATTGGGATGATCAATACCAACCAATACTATGATAAACTGCTGGACTTTTTCGGTCACATGATTCAAGAAAAGTTTCTAAAACCAGAATATCATTCGATGGTGATTGTTGAACAAAACCCAAAAGAATTAATTAATAAATTCCGTACCTATAAGCCACCTTTACTAACCAAATGGATCACACCTGAACAAACATAGGGATATAAAAATCCCTATGTTTTTTTATTCTTTATCTCCTTTTTCTCTATAAGGTAATCATGAAGATTTTCAAATAGTTTTCGTTCAACACATTGCATATAGTTTTCATTTTGATAAACACTACACACATAGAGGTGAGGGATAATGAATCGAGGAATCTGGACGGCTCTTTCAGCGATTGGAATTGCCCAAGGTCTTAAAATATTTACTCATAAAAAAGAACGTGATGTTTGGGATTGGCGCCCTATCTTCCAAACAGGCGGAATGCCAAGTTCACATTCAGCAGGAGTTTCAGCTCTTGCAACATATGTTGCATCTAAAAAAGGAATTCAGTCAGTCGAAACAGCTTTAGCGGTTATTTTTGGGATCATCGTTATGTATGATGCACAAGGAATAAGAAGACATACAGGTGAAATCGCAAAAATTGTAAATGATCTTGACGCAGATATAGAATTATTATCTGGCCATATGCCAGGTCTATTTCATGTAAAACAAGAAAAAGAGTTAAACGAGCTTCTTGGCCACCAACCGGCAGAAGTTGCAGGTGGCGCGTGTTTAGGAATCTTAATCGGCTTGATTAGTTCTCTTTTTGAAACAACTAGAAGTAATATTCATTAAAAAAGTCATGATGTGGGCTGTTTAGCCTGCATCATGACTTTTTATCTTGTCCTGTTTGCAGTAACACAAACAGCAAGTATTGGGAATAACCGCTTATAAGAGATGTTTATATTGGTAAACCCGCAATTAGATAAGTCCCGATAGATTTGATTTGCAAACATTCTTGTTTTTATAGTACTTGCATTTTCTTCTCTTGGCTGCATGGTAATGGCAATGGTTCCGTTTATCTTCATTGATCGATATAACTTCTCAAGTACTTTTTTAGGACGATCCCAAATTGTGTAATTATTAACAGAAAGCACTTTGTTATATTGTTGACTAGATAGTTTCTTTTTTTCAATATCCCCAAGCATTATTCTGGCTCTTTGATCTTCAATATACTCTTTTAACCTATTTTCAGCTTGCTCTTTCATTGTTTGAGACACGTCAATTCCGTGTATTGTCACCTTAGGATAATCCTGTAAAATTTTCTTCATGCAAACACCAGGCCCATACCCTACCTCTAGAATATGATCGTTTTCGGCTATGTTCAATAACGAAAGGGTCCAATTATTTAATTGCTTATTTTCAAATGCCATAATGTTTCCTGCGATTCTTCCTAAATATCCTTTTGGGATGCTAAATTGTTTTTTAAATGGTTTATTCAATTTCGGCACCTCTTCCAAATTGGCTCGGTTCCTAATCAATAACACCATTTACTCCTTCTTAAACCAATTCGTGAAATCAAAAAAATGATTTTATTCCTTGATAACCAAAATACAACCCAAACACTATTAAAGATATTCCTGAAATGAGTGAAATTGTTGTAAGTAAAGTGGGTGTTAAATACTTTCTTAAAACACTTGAAAGGATCGCCATCATAAAATCCCATAGTAAAACACCTATGAGAATAGCAGCTGAATAAATAACCAAATGCTTATCACTATTTGTTAACACTGTGTTCGCTAAGATAGATCCATATATTCCGATCCAAAATAGGATGCTTAAGGGATTAAGTAAGGACATAAAGAATCCAGAAAAATATGATTTCGAATACCTTATACTTCCTCTTCCATTTACCATCGTATGTTTTTT
>DASQMK010000712.1:0-13132 GCA_035645575.1 Metabacillus sp. | reverse complement strand
GTTAAGATTGTATAGACTTGGATCTGGTTATTTTCTTCTACTTCTAATTTTTCCTTTTCGGTATCTGTTAGCTTAAATTCATAGTCCTGTGAGAAGACAAATGGGTTAACGATGACAAAACCTAATTCGGCTGTTTGAATTGATTGTAAAATGATAAATGGTGAGTTTTGTTCCAATGGTAATAGGATGAATTCTGTCGCCTCTAAAAATCCTGGAATGCCAGAGGGAAACGTGATGATCTCATTTTCCTCAATATTCATTTCCCCATGATATTTTGTTTGAATGACCATATGTCACCATCCTTTTTTTGTTATTATGCCTTTAACTTGGTTATTCAAAAGTAATTTCAAGGTTATTTTTTTGTTGTACATATGCGTGAACCTGTCCAGGAGTATAATGACCTGTTGTTTTATTGATTTGAACATCGATGATCGGTTTGCTCGGTTTGACATCAATATTTACTCTTGAAGGTTCAATATTGATTTTCACACTTCCCGGTTTGGGAATATAAGCAATATTCATGTTATACATCGGTTTGTAACCATTTACTTTTGCTTGACTGGCTATCGCGTTCCCGCCATTTTCAATCTTCATAAGCTCATTACCCTGCTGAGCACGCCTTGCGATTCCTTCTAGTACATCTCTTTTTCCTTGCTGTGCGGCTTGCTCCACTCTCCGGAGAATATTGATAAGATTCATATCAGCCCATGCTTCTGTTTGATCGATTGTTAACTGGGCGGGAGCTTGACTCATTTCCACTTTAGCTTTTGGTTGTTGAATCTCCATTTGCGCGTGGGATTGTGCCGGCTCTAGCTCAGCTAGTGATGTTTCAAGCCCAATCATTCCTTGAGTTGACTGCATACGTATTTGAGGAATTTGCATGTTTACATTCACCTCTTAAAAAAGGACTATCTAAGTAAAGCATACCATAGATAGTCCTTTTATTTTAAAAACCAATTATCTTAAAAAGTCCATTAATGTTGGTTGAATGATTCGTGCTCCTACACTTAATGCTGCCCGATGAACACTTTCTTGGCTCGTTAAGTCTGTAATGACTCTTTCAATTTCAGCATCTTCATTATCAGAGATGATTTGATTAGCGATGATTTCTGATTTTCCTAAGCGATTGTCGATCATTTCAAGTCGGTTGTAACGAGCTCCCATCTCAGAACGTTGTGCTTGGAGAGAGTCAAGTTGACTATCAATATCCTGCAGCAATTGATCTAGCTTTGCTGAATCATAGTTTCCATTAAGAGTTTGAGTCAACTCATTTAAGGTTTGGAATAGCCCTTCACCGAAAATCTGTTCAGAATCAATATTCGTTTTCATCTTAACACCTGGTGATACTTCTACCATGTAATCTTCTGTGTTTATATTAACGTCTACTGGGTCAACAGAACGAACAGGAGGCTGATCAACATTACTACCATTAAATATATAACGGCCTGCAACCTTTGTATTTGCTGTTTCCTTTAAATCTAGCTTTAGCTGCTCAATCTCAGTTGCAATAGCAAAGCGGTCTTCATCACTATATGTGTCCGACTTTCCTTGAACGATCAATTCACGGACACGTTGAAGTGCGCTGTTTGCTTGTTCTAACCCGGCTTCTGAATTATCCATCCATAGATATGCTTCGGAAAGGTTTCGTTGGTATTGCTCGATTTCTCTTAAATTTGAGCGATAGTACATCCCTTTCATGGCAACAACAGGATCTTGGGATGGTCTTGTAATTTTCTTTCCAGTTGATAGCTGGTTCTGAAGATCTCCTAGACGGTCGTAGCTATTGCTTAAATGTCGTAATGAATTAGAGGCTAACATTCCTTGTGTAACTCGCATTTATTTCACACCTGCCTATCTTCCGCCAACTCCCATGCCATTAATGATTTTGTCGAGAATTTCATCTTGAAGTGATATCATTCTCGCAGATGCATTATAGGCATGCTGAAATTGAATCATATTTGTCATTTCTTCATCTAAAGATACAGAGCTTGTTGACATTCTTCTTTCTTCCACTGCTTGTTTTAGTGCACTACTGTTTTCTGCTAGACGGTTTGCATTTTGTGTATCCACAGCCATTCCACCAATTAATACCTCATAGTAATTGCGGAAGTTTGCCATTTCAGATTTATTACCATAATCAAATTCTTTATTAATGATTTCAGCTAGATTTTGCAATGCTGTGGCATCACCAGTTACTGCCGTTGTTGGATCTGTTCCATCCGCATTCGCAATATTATCTAGGCTAGCTCGGATTTCATCTGAAATCTCCATACGTTGTGCAAAGCCTTTTCGAAGTGTTTCGTCTGCTATAAGATTACCATTAGCATCCTTTAATAGAAGAGATGACTTACTACTATCTTGGAAAAAAGGAATGTCCAAATTTTCTTGTTTAGAAATTTCATTCGGGCTCATACCAGCATAATGAACTTTATTGAATTCCACTGCAAACGTAAAAGCTAGATTATCAAGTTCTTCTAACATTTTTGGGTATGTGCCACTTACCCCGTTGCCGTCTTTTATTCCAAATGATTCGATGAGCCCCATTAATTTTCCTTCTGAAGTAAATCTGACTTCACGACTTCCGACTGAAACACTTGTTACATATTTTTCTTCATTTGTAGGGGTATAGTTCACCTTTATTTCCTTATAGCCTTTTTCATCTAGTAGATTTGCAATTGGTGCATTGTTAGGCCCTACTAAATCTATCATTACTTTACCTTCTGCACCTTCAATAGCATTTCCGCCTGTTGGTGCATAAGATACTTTTACGTTGACCAAGCCTGATAATTGGTCAATTAATCGATCTCTTTCATCATATAAATCATTAGGGAGGTATCCATGTGGCTCAACAGCTGCGATTTGATCATTGATACTATTAATTTGCTGTAGTAATGAGTTAACCTCTTTTTCTGTTACATCGATCTCTTTTCCGATATCCTGTCTAATACCTGAAAGCGACGAAGAGAGGTATTGAAATGTTTCCGCTAATGCAATGCCTTGCTCCCGAACGACAGCACGTGCACCGGGATTTTTTGGATTAACGGCAAGATCTTGTAATGATTGCCAAAATGTATCCATTGTTTTAGCCAGGCCCGAATCAGACGGTTCATTCATGACTTCTTCCATTTGCATCATAGTATTGGTTTTCGTTCCCCAATAGCCTACCTTATTCTGTTCATTACGGTATTGCATATCTAAAAAGGAATCTCTTATTCTTTGAACGCTACCTGCTTCTACACCAGTACCTAGCTGTCCCGGTATTTGCGGTCGATTGATTCCAGGTGAAGGAAATGGTTCTGTTTGGACAAAATTGACTCTTTGTCTTGTGTAGCCTGGTGTATTCGCGTTTGCAATATTATGCGCAGTGACACTTAAAGCTGATTGCTGCGCTGACATTCCGCGTTTCGCTATTTCTAACCCAAAAAAGGTTGATACCATTGCAATTCCTCCTCACTATATTAGTAGGTTTTTGTTACTATCCATGATTATATTAAGCTCTTGAATCAAACAATGAACGACTTGTCCCTTCATCCTGACTTGATGAAGGATCATCGGTATAATTATTAGACTCTTGCTGTCCTAGAAGAATATCTAAATTTAAATTAATAAAATTCAGTGATTGTTGAAGTAATTGTTGATTCAATTCATTTAATTCTTTTAACTTTTGGGTTTGCTCAACCAGTTTTAGTTGAAGATTTTGTAAACCTTCTTTATTTTTTATGAGAGATGATTGTAGTAACTCAGAGATCGTCATTTCGCCTGAAGAAAGTTGACTTTGAAGCTGTTCTCGTTCTTTGTCAATGATTTCAATCGCTTTGATATGTTTTATCTCTTCCTTCATTAATTGACCGAGGGCTTCAACATCATCTGCTTTTAATATATCCGTTTTCTTCAACGCAATTTGATAGAGGCTTTTTTGTAGCTTTACTATTTTTCTCAAACAATCAAATAGCTTTTCTTCTGCAGACATGAATGAACCCCTCACTTTTATGTTCTATCGTTTATATCGGCTAATTTAAATATTTTTTAAGAATTCACGTATAGATATTTATTAAAAGTCCTTGAACTTCTCCAACTAAATTTAATATATTTAACCCTTTTTGTTGTTTACTCAACACTTCGTTTGTTAATTCAATAAGTTTGCTATCGACTTCTTTGACTATTTTATATATCTTTGTTCGTCCTCTTCGATTGAAACCACGCTGATTTTCTAATTGGAGAGCGTTGTTAACAGCTTCCTCCATAAATGTTTTTACTAATTTTTTATATTTCTTTAAGTCTTCTACTGTTCTTGATTCCGATAAGACTTTCCCTTGGTCCTCAATTTCTTTTGCTAATTTCGAAAATTTATCATATAAAGCATTTTCTCTTTTTTTTGACATGACTTCTGTAAAGCTTACCGATTCCGTTGCTACTTGTTGTTTTTTATCAACTTTATTTAAACTATTTATTTTATCTATTTTTTGAACATCCATTTTGTTCACCTCGTTAGGGTTTTAATAAAAAGCTTTTATCTTTATTCTTTTTATCACCCTTATTTTATCCAATCGAAGGATAAGAAAAAAGAGGAGGAGCCAATAGATGACATACCTCCCCTTTGGTATTATTTCAATAATTGTAAAATTCCTTGTGGCAATTGGTTTGCTTGTGCCAGCATTGCTTGTCCAGCTTGGTTTAAGATATTATATTTTGTGAATTCAGTCATAGATTTCGCCATATCTGTATCACGTATACGTGATTCTGCTGATGTTAGGTTTTCATTTGCCGTTTGTAAATTTGTAACAGTATGCTCAAGACGATTTTGGATCGCACCAAGCTTACCACGCTCTTCTGAAACACGGCTAATCGCATTATCAAAAGCGGTAATCGCTAATCGTGCCGCTTCTGGGGTTGATACATTTAAACCGTAAACAGCATTCACGCCAGCTGTTTGAAGTCGGGAGTAATCTGCATTACTTGCGATTCCAAGGGTAGCAGCATCCATTACGCCAAGTGAAAGAGATAATGTTTCAGATGCATTTGCACCAATTTGTAATTCTACATCTAAATCCTTCCCTTTATCCGCCTCAAAGTCACCGTCAATAAGTTCAATGTCAAGACCATTTGTTACACCAGTTGTATTTCCATCATTCGTTTTAACCGTTCCTAAAATTAAGCTATTGTTCGAAACAGAATGTACTGGAGCTAATGCTGGTACCGGATTTGGAGTATCATTTTTAGCTTGAGTAATGATTGCATCGATTTCAGAAAGCACTGTATCTAGATCTTTGTCTGTTACATCAATTGTTGCTGCTCCATTGCTATATGGTACGGCTGGGCTATTAAAGTTGATTGATAGTCTATCGATTTTTAATGTATCTCCTGCTTTAGGGGCTTCTGAGAATGTAATCGCAACTGGTTTCGCTTGAGCTGCTTCTGGATTTGCGACTAAATTAGTTGTTGGTGTGTTTGTTAATGGATCAATAAACGTGACTCCAGAACCAATATTTGTTGATACTTGGCTACCAGTACCTAAATCTTGTACATCCTTTGGTGACATAGGGTTTGTCGTAGATAGAGTTAATTTCCCATCAACAATCACACCATCTCCAGGTGCACCTGCATCTGTTGGTAAACTCTTTGCAATAGAGAACATACCGTTGTCATTTTGATTAACAGCACCTTCCAATGCGTTCATTAGGTTTGTAATATTACTCATAATATCTGCATCGGTAGCAGGTGTGTCATTCCATGCTACAAGATTAACTGCAATGTTATTTCCGTTTACTCCAGGGGCTGTACCGTTTATAAAATTGATTTCATATGTTTTCCCATTTACGATAAACGTTTTTCCTTCAAGATCAGCTTGCGTTAGTCTTCCTGCATTACTATCAAAATTAATCTCTACTTTCGCAGGCTCTGTAGGCTCTGCCGTTACAACACCTCTCCAAGTTCCGTTCAAAGTATAAGCAACTTGAGATGAATCAACTGCAGCAAATGGTCTGCCTTCTGCAGAGCCGCTTAATAATTGCTTTTGGTTGAATTGCGTAGTGTCAGCAATACGATCAATTTCATAAGTTAACTGATTGATTTCCTTTTGAATAGCCTCTCTGTCTTCGTCTTCTAATGTTCCGTTTGCTGCTTGAACAGATAGCTCACGCATTCTTTGTAAAATGCTGTGTGTTTCATTTAATGCGCCTTCAGCTGTTTGAATTAATGAAATGGCATCAAGTGAATTTCTTTCCGCCATTTCTAAACCACGGATTTGGGAACGCATTTTTTCAGAGATTGCTAGACCTGCCGCATCATCCGCTGCTCTATTAATTCGTAAACCGGAAGATAATCTTTCAAGTTGTTTAGATGTTTGGCCCATTGTATGAGATAAATTTCGATAAGCATTTAATGCTTGGATATTATTATTAATTCTCATGATTTATTTCCCCTCTTCTACAGAACTTGTTTCTTTTTCATACACCATCACATTTTTTTCATATGCATTGGCTTTTCTTAAAAGCTGCTGCTGGACTTGCCCTGACTTATTGTTTTTCATAGCCGTTTGCCATGCTTCTGCTATATCCTCTGTAATAGATAAAACTTCCTTCAAAGGCTCTATATCTTTTTTCATATTAGCCTTTATTACGAGATCAGCCATGTAGTTATATAACGCATCAAGTTGATCAGCCATGATACCTGCTTCATAATTTAGGCCAACACCTAAACGTTCTAGAATATCGTTTACTTTTTTAAGTTTTACATTTGCATCTATAAATCTTCTTTCCTTTATATCTTGTATTGCTTTTTGGGTACTATCTATTAACGCTTCATATAATAATGAAGTAATTTCTTGAGATGATTTCTGGTAAATGATGTCCTTTGTCAAAAAATCCATAAATTCTACCTCCCATTTTATTTATCGACATTTTTAGCCATTCTTTAATAGTTTTTTTCCATTTCTTCAATGAGAAGTAGAATTTCAGCTATAACAGAATAAAGTTGTGGCGGAACATTTTCTCCTAAATCAATGTCCAATAGATGTTGAATAAGACCTTCATCTTCTTGCATCTGGATGTTATGCTGTTTAGCAATCTCCATAATCTTTAAGGCAAGATGTCCCTTTCCTTGTGCTACAACACTCGGTGTACGATCTTTTGATTCATCATAGCGAATTACCGCAGCTGAGGGACCATTCATTTGCCGACGATTTTTTTGATTAAAATAATGCTGTGCCATCATACTGAAAAGTCGTATCCTTTCTCTGTCATTTTTGACATATGTGTTTGTTGAGCAGCTGTTGTGGCTACTTCTGAGTTTTCATTCTTATGAAGAGGCTCAAACTTTATGGCTCCAATTTTATAGCCAATATCACCTAGCCTTTGTTTTGCCAGTTCGGCTAGAGGCTCCATTTTTTCTTTAAAGCCCTCTTGATCATTTTTTATTTTTACTGAGAGTGTTCGGTCAGCTGACGTCAGTGCAATCCCTACTTCTCCAAGTTTTTTCGTTTCGAATAAAAAGAATAAACTACAGTTTTCCCAATCAATCTTTTCATGTTGATTTTTCGAGTTGACAAACACCTTTACATTTTCCAGTTTGTCCTGTAGCAGCAATGGCAAAGTGAACATTAAATTTTGAAGACCTGCTGAATCGTTTTTACTTAGCAGCTGTTGCCCAGTTAAATTGTTAAGAACTTGATCCGCCTTCTGTGATTGAAGAAGGTCTCCGTCATTTTGAGCCATCTTAAGTAAAAGACCTTTAAGCGAGGGTGATAACCCTTCTGGATTTCTATCCTTGGAGACTAGTGCTTGAGCATGATCCGCCTCATGGGTTAGGCCAAGATTTCGCAAATATTCAAACGAACTCCTAGCAGATGGTTCTTGCTTTAATGCACTCATAGACTGTTCAAAGCTTTGAGTTACTTGCTTTGAAAGCGGAATATTTTCAAGTTTCCCAAGCTCTTGTGACACAAAATGTTTGACTCGAACATCCGAAGGTTTAAAGATCATCTTATCTAGTAACGTTCGTACTTCAGTAACAATTTTGTTTGCTCCGCTATAATCTCCTTTTGAAAGGAGTTTTTTAGCTTCCGTTAGCTGAGAACTTGCTGTTAGCAGCTTTTTTTCCGTTTTCATATCCGCATATAGCATAAAGTCACTGCGAAGGATCGCTTGATCTAATTTTTTTATAATGGTTTCGAGCATCGGCTTCGCTGTAACAGTTGATCTTGATTTAAATTGCTGAACAAGCTGTTCTACGGTATTCAGGCTTTTAGATAGATCATTCTTGAAATTTTTAAAGTCTATCGCTACTTGAGAAAGTTTTTTTGATACAGTCTCAACAATAAAATCCTTTGATTGAATAGGAAGAGAAGCAATTAACTCTTCCTGCATGTTATATGCTTCTGTATTTTCTATCTGAGTGTTTGTAGAATGTTGTTTTTGCAAAGCAGGAATCTCTTGATTCATTTTCGTTAAAGTATTCATCAATTCTTGCCTAGCACCAAGTTCTTTTCCATTTTGTACGAATTCTTCTGCCTTTTTTACTGAGGTTGCTAGTGTTTCTTGTTGCTTTTCATCTAAAGGAGAATTTTGATCAAGAAGCACAGATAGCTTTTTAAAAACCTCGCTCATATTTGGTTCTTTTTTAAGAACCTGTATTGCTTTTTGTAAGGAATCACCTGAATTTGTTTGAATGTTATCTGCTTTTCCTAATTCTTTTTGCAGCAATGTAATACCTGATTTTTCTAATCTTATGGCATTTTCGAGTTGCTGAGTAAGCATTTTATTCTCTACTAAAGATGATAGCTTTCCGATAGTCTGTTCTATATTTTTCCCTTGTTGAAGTCCTTCTTGAACTTCTTTTATTACGTGCATATTCTTTGGTGAAGGATCTTCCTTGGCTAGTATGTTTAAGACATCATTGACTGATTTATGAGCCATATTTTTTATACTTTCAGCCTGTGAAATGATAGTCTGTATCTCCCTTGCTTGTGGCAAAGGTGAATTCATCACTTTGTTTTTCAACTGCATTATGGCTTGATCTATAGTCGGTTGTTGAGCACCTTTATGTTGTTGAATTTGTTCTGGCTTAAAAGACTTATTTTGAAGCGCACTTTGACTTTCTATTTTCACTAGATTATCTAACTTTACTGCGTCCGATAATTTTGATGATACTTCAGGTGCTTTCGCTATTTCTGATGAAAATGATGTTCTTAGATTTTGAACAACGGTTGAGACATCCTTTTTGCCAATATCGTTTTTTATCTGGTGAAGCATTTCTAATTTCTTTGGATTTACAATCACTTTTTCTAGCTTGTTAACTGTTTCAACGAGTCGGGATAATGCTTGTTTGGCTGTCTGGTTTTGATTATTGGCTGAATTCCCCTGCCCAATTGGCTGATTTTTCACCTGTAGAGCTTGTTCAAACTTTGCAGATTGATTGTTGTTTGTTACCTGGCTTTCTGCTTTTGCCATATTATCCAGCTTTATGGCGTCTGCTAGCTTTGATGAAACTTCAGGAGCTTTCATAATCTCAGATGAAAATGATGTTCTTAGATTTTGTACAACTGTTTGGACATCTTTTTTGCCAATATCGTTCTTTATTTGCTGAAGCATGTCTAACTTTTTCGGCTCTATTATTTTCTTTTCTAATAGATTGATTGCTTCTGTCACCCGTTGAACTGCCGCTTTTCGTTGTCGCTGTTCTTGCTCAGTCATTTGAACTGGAGGTTTTATAGAGTTTGCAGGGCTTTCTTGTTTCTTAAAACGAAACTCTGGATCTGCTACCTTTAATACTTCCTCAATCGAGCTTGCAAATGATTTATCATGCAATGCCTGATGAACCGCTCTTATATTGTTAGCAGTAGGTGCTATTCCCTTTTTTATTAAAGCAGAAATCGTTTCAAGCTTTTGATCAAGTGTACCTGATTGTTGATCTATAAAACTTTGGATTTGTTGAAAGGTTTTTTTATTTAGAGGAATTCCTTTTGAAAGGAGTGAATCAACAGCTGTATGTGTTCCTAAGGATACAGGTGCACCTCCATTTAATTGACGAGCTAATACCTTTGCATTACTTTGAGTGTTGGTATTTTGTGTTGTAGGAGTTGGCAATGGAATTGTTTTCACCCGTGGAATTTCCTGCTTGTTGTCCGTTATTTCCACTGTCACTTGATTCTGTTTAGGAGGCTCTCCTTCGAACTTTACTTTTACGTCTTGCCCTCTAATTTGTAGAATTGCTTCATTTTGGGGTAATCTTTCTTTAACGAGCGCACTGTAAATATCCCCTTCTTTTAGTGTTACAGATTTCGCAGAAGGGATATGAGAAGAGACTTTAAGCTCTTGATTTATTTGCATTTTTACTCACTCTCCACAATATTGAATATTCGGTACGCTCGTCCTTGAGCTAAAATGACATCCATGTTTTGAAGAAATATCAATAAAAATATTATTTTTTATAAAAATTCAGCAATCCTTTCGCGATCGCTTGTGGATCAATTGTATATGTCCCACTCTCAACTTGTTTTTTAATCGCTTGTACTTTCTCCTGTCTTGCTTTTACCAATTCATTTGATTGTTGTAAATCGATTGCTTTTGAAGAGATCTCTACTTTATCTGCTTTAGATTGTGATTTTGGTGTTGCTGCTGTATTTTTTTCTAGATTTTTTTTATATGGATTAACACCCATTGAACCTATATTATTTATTTTCATGAATACTCCTCACTTTCACAGAGAACGTGCATCGTCATTATATTTAATATCGGCATTTTTAAAAAAACATTAAGCTTTTCGTTACTTTTTAGGACTTTGGGAATAGAATGTCGTTTCTCTAATTGATTGTTTATTTCGTTCACTAATCATTTTTTCTTGTTCCATTTGATGGATTTGATTGTGGATATTACTTTTGCAATCTACACATAAGCGATCTTCTCGAATTGTTTTCCCACATTTTTCACAAGGATATCCTAGGTTAGGAAAATTGATTAGCTGAATTCTTCCCTGACGGATAAATTTTAGAATTAGTTCTTTTGAAACATCTGTTGCCTCTACTACTTCATCTAATTGAGCCTTACGATTTTCACGTTTTCTCAGAAATTTATATACTTCTTCATAAGCTGTTTCTTCTTCTTTATAGCATTTTTCGCATACCGTTCTAAATTGGTTTTGCACAAACAAAGCATTACACTTCGGACAATTCGCTAATTCACCCATCGTATATTCTCCTATCGATTTGTTATCTACTTATTATATCGGCTAGGTTTTTCACTTTTTAACTTCTAATTAATGTCAAAGATGAAACGGATGCTGCGCCAAAATCTTTTAGACGTTTTGCCGCGTGTCTTAGCGTGGTCCCTGTTGTATAAATGTCATCGATTAATAAGAGTTTTTTCCCTTCTATTATACTATGGTCAGTGATAGAAAACACATTTGACGAGGTAAGTCGTTCTTGTCGGGATTTTTTTGATTGTTTTTCATGATGGGTTCGTTGAAGGACTTCTAGCTGCGGGAGAGGGAGAAGGTTTGCTAAAAGCTTTGCTTGGTTAAAGCCGCGCTCGTAGAGTCGTTCTGGACTTAGTGGTATGGGGACGCTTGCATCGATTGTTTTCATGTGGAAGTTCGCTTTGAAGCTTGTTTGAAAATCTTTTTGGAAGACAGCTACTAGTGCTGCATCACCGCGGAATTTATATGTGGAGAGAACATCCTTCATAGCGTCGTTGTATTCATAGACAGAGACATTTCGCTTAAGAATTCCTTTCCAATTGGGGTCATTTTCCCACGATTGACAATCTGGACAAAGATCGTGGTTACTTTGGGGTCTAAAACAACTCGGACAGGTTGGATTGATGATTTTCACTAGAGATTGATAGCATGAGGAACAGGTATTTGCTTCTGAAGCTGGCAAAAGACTTTTCCATGTAATTTGAAGTGATAGTTGCTCCTTACAAATTAAGCAATACGTAATTGAAATCTTCCCCCTTTATTTGTAGTTATCGCACTGCGGGTTGTCAGACACAATTTTTGCGCATTCTGCTAATATGACTAATAGAGATGTTATTTCCTGTTTATCAATTAACTCAGCTTTGACATACATCACTTTCTCCATATTTGTTACGTAGCGAGGAGTGGTTTTGTTCAGGCTCAATGCAAGAATATCGTCCAAGCATGTACTGCATGTACACTTTAATTGTAAACGATGTTTGTATTCCTCTAATAATTCCTTCATCATTCGTTCCATCGCATTTATTAGCATCTATCTCGCACTCCTCAGTCATCCAGTTACGATTATTATGCCATATAGAGGAGTTTTCTGAAAGTATCTACTATTTTAAAAAATAACCACCTTGTTTTGCTTCCTCGTTCATTTTCATAATATGTTTTCTTGCATCCACCATCGCTTGTGATTTGCCATAATGAAAGAATGTAACATGCCCATTAGGATATTTTGCACTTCTCCCCACTCTCCCTGAGATTTGTACTAGGGCACTTTCTGTAAAAATATCATCCTCACTGCCTAACACTGCTACTTCACTATTCGGAATGGTAACACCTCTTTCTAGAATAGTGGAAGTGACAATCACAATCATTTCTCCGTTTCGGAATCTCTTTACCTTTTCACGTCGGTTAGGGTCTTCTGCGTGGACTCCTTCTATTCTTTCATCCAGTTTCCTACAAAGCTTTACAACTTCATCGATGATTGAGACTGACGGGACAAAAAGAAATGCTTGCTTATTACTTTCTATTCTAGTTTTTAGCCAATTGATTACTTTTGGTGGTAATCTCCCTTTTTCAAGCTGCTTTTTCCAATTACCTACCCAAACATATTCAGGAACAGGCAGTGGATGTCCATGGTACCGGGCTGGTATTCGTACTGCTTCCCGTTTATTTTGCTGAACTTCCTGCTGCCATTTTTTATTAGGGGTTGCGGTTAGATAGATAAGAGAGCTTTTTTCTTTACGGGATTTTTGCACAGCGAATTGGAGAGATTTATCAGCTGAGTATGGAAAGGCATCGACTTCGTCAACAATGATGCAATCAAACGTTTGTTTAAATCGTAAAAGCTGGTGTGTTGTTGAAATGGTGAGGGACGCAAAGGTATGACGGTCTTCACTACCGCCATATAACGCAGAAATGGATGTTAAAGGAAAGACCTTTTGGAGGCGTG
>DASQMK010000711.1:0-12683 GCA_035645575.1 Metabacillus sp. | reverse complement strand
TGGTAATCATCTATCTACAAAAGCAGAAATGCTTTTGTCCTTCTCTTTGTTCAAATTCCTCCAAGAAGGTGCCCCTACCATAATTTGGGTTTCTCGCTCGTGGGGTTTACCTCGTTCCACTCTTACGATTTCTCGCAAGACTCCGTCACTGTGGCACTTTCAAGGTAGTCAAGCCATATCCAAATGGACTTAGGCTTTTTCCCTGCCGTCAGCCAAGAAACCTTGACTGCCCTAGCTTATGAATTCGCTAGGCACGAACACTACGGGCATCTCAGCACCGTGCGAGCATGGACTTTCCTCTACAATCCTAAAGATTGCAGCGATTACCTGAACGTTATTAACGAAACAGTATCATTAGTATACCTAATCATGACAAACAAAACAAGTGGAAATAACTGGTGTATCAATCGTATAGTTTACTACCAAAAACATGTTTCTCTAAATTAGATAATCGTTTTAAAATATCAAAGTTTGTTGTATTTGTTTGAACAGGTGTTTGCTTTTTGTATGTATCATCCAACTGCTTTTTCAAGCGTAAGTTTTCTTGCTGCAAGTCTTCATATTCTTGATGAAATGTTTCATAGTCTTTTATAACTAGGTCTAAAAATTTATCTACCTCTTCTTGCTTGTAGCCTCTAACACCTGTTTTAAATTCTTTTTCTAAAATTTCTTTTGCAGTTAATTTTATTTTATCGGCAAGCATATCTTTCACCTCATTATAGCGAAGTCATCAACCTATATTTTTTCAGAAATTATGTGAATTGTCAATTTCATTGTCTTTAAATTTAGTAAATTACGTACTTTTTTACCAAAAATCACTGTTTTTCATTGTTTCTTCTTCCACAACACTTTGTAAATCAAAGAAATTAATTGTATTGATCATAAACGATTTTACTTGTTGTTTTTTCTTTGCTACTTCTAACAAGAACTTAGGAGATCCTTCTTTTTCTTCATCATAGACAAGTAATAACCCATCACTTTTGTCAACTAGAAATTGATTTTTTTGTCTAAATTGAAGAGGACTTTCATACTCCCTTTTGGTAATGCTATCTACAAAATCTGCCTGTGAAATAATAAATTCATAATATTCTTGGTTGATTTCATTCCATTTCGATTCTTGGTTAAGAAATGGGGTAAGAATGGCTAGTTTTAACTCAGGAAAGTGTAATTGAAGCTCAAAAACTACTTCTGCTGCCCATAACTCGACTCCCATTTGACCACTAATGAGCACCCATTCTAATCCTTCATCTAAAAAATCGAGCAAGGACTTTTCAATTGCCTTTTTAATATAATCTACACTTTTATCATCATTCTTAAAAATACCTAATTCATGGGATTTATAACCCGAAATCGTTAGTACCTTCATCCAATCACCTTATCATTATACGAACTTTTTCTCTTTTTATAACGAGAGATGTTAATTGATTATTAAATATAATACTTTTTTCCTTAGCAGTAGACAAGCTATTGGATTAAAACTATTTAGGTATGATTTGTTTTTCTTTATGAAATAAACAGGAAAGGAGCTGAATTTTAGCTCCTCAGCTCCTTTGTGTTATCTAAAGAATGGCCCTGGACCGAATCCTGGTCGCGGAACTGGACCTGCCCCTGGTCCTGGTCCAAATCCTGGTGTTGGACCATACACATTAAAGTGTTGATGTGAAACCTCATTTTGTACAGATTGAGTTTGTGGGAAATAGTGTTGATGTTTATAGAACTCATGGTTTACAGTTGTTGTGTGCTGTGGATGGATGTGTGGTACGATTGTTTCAGAATACGTATTGTTTACACAACATTTTGTTGGGTGTACAATCGGTGCCATTACTTTTGGTTTACAGTGCATGTAACATTCTCCTTTCATCTTTTTTCATGTCTTACACTTTTAGCCTATGATGAAAGGTATATACATGTACTAATGCAAAAACCTAATTTTTATAGAAATGTAAAAAAGCTATCTTTAAAATTAGTAAAAATGACGATAGTTAATACGATGACGATGAAAAATAAGTATAAAACACTTTTATACACTGCTATTCTTCTCCCTTTTAAAAAAATGCACTACAGTCCCTTATTTTACATCGTTCCCTATAAACCTACAATTCCTATTTACACCTTTCGAAAAAATTCATGATTTTGTCAAAAAAATTGGCGAAATTACTCAGTTTCTGCGCTTCCCCGGGTAATATTCTTTTGATATTTCCTATTAATTCTTTCTTTCCTTTTTTTTATTTCATCCTCTTCTATTAAACTATTTAACTCGCTACTTTTTAATAAGAGCTGAGATATCATTTCAGTATACTCTAATGCTCTTACAAAGTTTTTCTCCTGATGCTCATAATATTTTGCTAATTCTATTAATGCTTTACATGATACCTCTTTTGATTTAGATTCACTCAAAATCTCTTGCCAATGCAACACAGCTTGTTTCCAGTTTTTTTGCTTTTTGTATAGAAGTGATAAAGCAAATTTTGCTTTAGGTTCTTGAGATGATTCTTTTTTAATAAATGAAGTATATGCATGAAGTGCCGATTCATTATCACCTATATATTCTAGCCATCTTGCAATTTCATAGTGCTCTGTATTTGTCGTCTTACTATTTATATTCAGTAATTTCGTCGAAAGGTGAATATACAACGTAATAAGTGATAAGACATCTATTTCATTATGCTTTAATACCCCTGTTATGATCTCTGGTTTTTGCTGTTTAACAAATTCAAAATAGATCATCGGTGCTAAAAATCCAGGGATATCATTTTCTCGATGAATACCTAATATGTCACTTTCCACCTTTGAAAGTTTAACTGATTCCAAGTCATTTTTCCAAAGTCTTCGTGCTGCGTGAAATAAATCGAAATGACCAAAAGGAGGAAGACTTGGAACTTGTTCACGAATTAATGTATGTCTAGTCTTTACCTGTGGCCAATCAAAAGCTTTACCGTTATACGTAACAAGGGTTTTACTATTAATTCCTTGTAAAAAGCTTTGATAAAGAGCGACTTCATTTCCCGGTTTTGGTAGTAGGTGTTGTTTTACAACCACACAATCATCCAACACCTGAGCTTGCCCTAATAAAAATATCGTGTTTCCAGTTCCCCCACCTAATCCTGTTGTTTCTGTATCGAAGAAAAACAATTCACTAGGATGATGTTGCTTGGAAGAAAGTGGATGATTCAGTTCACTTTCGTTCCATTTTGCAACAATTTCTTTAAATTCACTTAATTTATAATACCCGTGCTGGTAATCAAGCGGGTATATAACCTCTCTTACCAAACAATATTGACCATCATAAGAAAAAACAGATGCTTGATATTCCTCCCATTGGTGGTTTATAGGTTCATTAGTGAGGCTTTTAGTAATTACCTCTTCTTCTTCTCGTATTACATGTTTTTTTAATCGATTTAGTTTATGTTTTAATGACATTTGCTTCATCCCTTAATATGCTTAAAAGAAAATAAGCATCTTTTTTCATCGTTTCAGATGAGCCTTCAACCCCTATACATGATGGACAGCCTGAATAACATGGGCATTGCTCGATCATTTTCATTGCTTCAAATAGAACGGGCTCCATTATTTCATAAATTTTTTTCGATAGACCTACTCCACCTGGATAACGATCATACAAGAAAATTGTTGGCTTACTATTATGAATCGCCTTTATTTGAGCGATAACATGTAAGTCAGAAGGATCACACATTACCTTTAATGGTGCAACATGTTGTAGCACATGTGCTATACCTATCAAAGATTCCTCTATACATTTTTCACCCAAATCTTCTATCATGCTGGAATGTAAGCTCATCCAAGCGGAATTTGTATGAAGTTCCTCTTCGGGTAGGTGAATAGGTCCCGAACCAATGTTTTCGTGTGTGTCAAATTTTATTTTTTTGAAGATCGTTGCCATTGCCTGTACAGTTACATCCCCATAACCAAAAACAGCATTGTTTTTTTCAATTGTTAGATCCTCTTCAAGTACTTTTAATTGTACAGCTAGGTTTGCATCCGTAAAATAATCAACATCTACTTCTCTTACAAATGCTTTCTTCTCTTCCCAATCTAGTTTTTCAACTTGAAATTGTACACCTTGATGTAAATAAATTGCTTCATCATGAAGTAGCGTCATTGCACTAAAACGGTCCATTTCCCCAATCACTTTTACATGTGCAATATCAGATTGGTCGATAATAATCACATTTTCTTGTGAGGCAGAACGAAGACTAATATTGTGAGCTGGAAAAGAATCATTCATCCAATGATAGGTTTGATTGTTGTAATACAACACTCGTTCTTCCGCCAAAAATTGCAATATATCTTCTAGTTCCACTCCATCAAATGTATTTCCATCCCGAAACGGCAATTCAAATGCCGCACACTTTAAATGGTCTACTAGCACAACTAAATTATCGGGGTTAATAATAGCTGTTTCTGGGTTTTGCTCAAAAAAATAACGAGGATTTTGAATGATATATTGATCAAGAGGACTAGAGCTTGCGACCATTAAAATGACCGCTTCCCCTTGTCTTCTTCCAGCTCTTCCCGCTTGTTGCCAAGCGCTTGCAATTGTTCCTGGGTAGCCTGTCATTATGCATACCTGTAGACTTCCAATATCCACACCTAATTCAAGTGCATTTGTACTTACAACCCCTAATACTTCTCCATCTCGCAGCCCTTTTTCAATTTCTCTTCGTTGCTTTGGCAAGTATCCTCCACGATATCCCCGGATCGATTTTTTTGTAAGCTCGTTTTTTATTAATTCTTGCAAATACGTTAAAATAATTTCAACTCGAACACGACTACGGGCAAATACGATTGTTTGAATTTTATTTTTCAAAAACTCTCCTGCTAACTTTCTTACCTCTAGTGTTGCACTTCTTCTAATGTTAAGTGGCTTATTAACAATTGGAGGATTATAAAAGATAAAATGCTTTTTGCTTGCAGGTGCACCATTTTTAGAAATTAGATTCATGTTCGTACCGGTTAGGGTTTCTGCTAATTCTTTTGGATTGGCGATCGTTGCAGACGTACAAATAAACTGCGGGTTACTTCCATAAAATTCACAGATTCGTTTTAGCCTGCGAATAACGTTCGCAACATGACTTCCAAATATTCCTCTGTAAATATGCAATTCGTCAATGACTATATATTTTAGATTTTCAAAAAGCGAAACCCATTTTGTATGATGAGGCAAAATTGCAGAATGGAGCATATCAGGATTTGTAATGACAATGTGACCTGCTTTTCTTACTTTTTGCCTAATAGCTGGTGAGGTATCCCCGTCATATGTATAAGAATTAACCTGAACGCCCATTTCTTCAATGATTTCATTTAGCTCAGATTTTTGATCCTGTGCTAATGCCTTGGTAGGAAATAGATAAAGTGCCCTGCTATTTTCATTTGTTATGATTTGTTGTAAAACTGGAAGATTGTAGCAAAGTGTTTTCCCTGAAGCTGTTGGTGTTACTGCAACTAAGTTTTTAGCTTGTTCCGCTAACTGATAAGCTTCATGTTGGTGTGTATAAAGTTTAGATATCCCCTTATTTTCCAGTGCATTTCTTAACCTTATGTCGATTTCAATTGGGAGATTTACAAGTTCAGCCTCTTTTGCTGGAATTGTATGCCAATGTACAATTTGTTCATTAAATTCATGATTCGTTTTAAATACATGTAGGATGCTTTCTAATGATTTTCTGAATTCCATTTTCTTTCACTACCTTTTAGAAGTATGTAGCTTTTATTTTCTATTTTAGCGAATAAATGTTCGTAAATAAAGTGGTATTGTTTAGAAATAGACTACTTTTCTATATTTCATATCCATAAAGAAAAAGCAGAATGGTTCTGCTTTCGGGGAATTCGTATTTTATTTAAGATGCACATTTACAATATGTGTTGATCCTTTTATTACATTTTTATTTGATAGATACTCAATATTTTTCACAATGTCAGAGTTAGTGATAATAATAGGAGAAATTGTACTAGCTGCTTTTTCACTAATCATACTAAGATCAAATGTCATTAATGGATCGCCTACTCTTACCTTCTGTCCTTCCTTTACGGTCACATCAAAACCCAAACCATTTAAATTCACTGTTTCGAGCCCAATATGAATAAGCCATTCTATTCCTAAATCCGAGCGAAGGCCAATTGCATGCTTTGTATGAAAGACTTGAATAACTTGTCCATCAATTGGTGCTACAACTTTACCTTCTGAAGGTTGTATTGCAATTCCTTCTCCCATTAATTTTTGGGAGAACACAGGATCTGGCACATTTTCAAGCTCTATAACACTTCCAGTTATTGGTGCATATAGTGCTTCTACGGTTCGTTTTTCTTTTTTTCCAAAAATCGATCTAAGCATATCATTTATCTCCTTTAAACAATTTTATAAATAAGGTAATTTTTTACAACCGAATAACATTTCCAACATCCTCCACATATAATACTTTGACATACCATGGTAAGGAGGCGTAACTATGAAAAAGAAAAATGAGTCAACTAACAATAAACTTGATCCTCAAATCGACCATTTGGATTTTTTTCAAATAGTTGATCATTTTTTCCGTTCAGAACCGATAAAACAATTTATGAATGAATTTGATTCGATGTTTGAAGGTTCTTTTCCGCAAAAATCAATAGATGTCAATACTTATGAAACAGATCAAACTTGCGTTATTGATATGCAAATTCCACCTGTAAAAAAAGAGCAAATAAAACTCGAGCTCTTTGATCAATATCTGACCATTTCAATTACAAATCGCGAGGAAATTAACGAATATAACGAAAATTCTTCAACATTTAGAAGTTTCTCGTCGCTTGATAGTTTGTCGAAGACCATTGTTCTTCCCTATAGGGTGGAAGAGCATGAAATAAAAACCAAATATAGAAATGGATCTTTGCTTGTTACAATCCCCAAAAAATCAAAACAAATTTTTCTTGAGGATGACTCTATGTAATTATTCTACAATGTATTACAAAGCTTCGTAAACAGGTATGCTCATACTAGAAAACGCTCGACTCTCGTTGGAAAATAATAACCGATTTGAGAGCCGTCGTTTTTTATTTTTTTAACTATTTTTATGAGATTTACTTCCATACTTTGGATTTTCTTCAGGAGTTGGATCTTTTGCTAAATCCCTAGCTGAAGTTGTAACTTGACGATTTTTATTTGTGCTCTTTTTCAATACCATCACCTCCTATTTTAGGATGACTCAATCGCTTTGTTTTACACTTATAAAAAAATCCAAAAATTGACGTGAGAGAAAAACGATTCAAATCAAACAATAAAAAAGGAGGTGCAAAGATAATGCCTAAGAAAAATGAAAAACTACCTGATTTTAAAGAGCTTGATGACCGATTAATAGCTGAGGCATCTCCTTCTCCATCTCTCGTTATTAAAACGAATTTGGACAAGGATAACATTACAGAAGATAACCCTTATGCAACCAATGATTCAGATAAAGCTACGCTTGAAAATTTTTTTAAGGAATGATCATAATGGATTTTACCCTCGGTTACTTAAGAGAAGCATTGTCAAACTACGATAGAAGTTCAGTATGTGAAAGAATTACAAACAAATTAACACATGGGGATTTTCACTCTGAATTGGACTTTGTTCGGATCCTTGATGAAGATGAGATTCAATTTCTAAACAATGTTTTACCTGATGAAATTAAATATGCATTTAATGAGCAGGATTTTATAAGAGGTAATCAGCTAAATGAAGTGTATGAGCTGCTAATATAGCTGAGGAGGTTTATATGAATAGAAACAGTAATCACTACATTAATCTTAAGTTCCAAACCGGAGCTATAGACCGGGAAGGCATAAATGGCTGTCAAGTTGAAGACGTCATTAGTGTTCTCATTGATCAATTAAAGTCACATCAAAATGGCGAGTTTGCTTGCCCAGAAAATTCTATCGCCATTTCCAATCTTCAAACAGCAAATTTTGCTTTAAGAGTTAGAAAAGAACGAATGGAAGACAAACAAAGAGGTAGTGAATCCCATGCAACGTTTTAGTACAAAGCAATACTCTAATACGAATGTAGAGGAAGTTAAAAGGTTAAATGCTCAATCTGGATTATCTTATCGAGAAGTAAAAGAACTCCTTGCCAAAAAATATACGAATAAAGACCTCATGTAATCATTGAAGCTTAGGGGCTGTCTCTACAGGACAGTCCCTTTGTTTTCCTATTTAAATTTTCACACTATTTAAACATTGATGTGACTCCTTTAAATAATCCACCCATTTGATTAACAGCATTCATCATTTGGCCAGCTGTATCCATCATTTTATTAATATCTAATTGACCATCAGATTTTTTAAATTGTGATAACACGTTCTGAAGTCCACTAGGGTGAGGCTGCTTAAAATAAGGCATAGGCTTAGGATATGGTGTAGGGTACGGATGATTCATAAAGTTATTTTCGATATTTCCGTTATAGGGAGCACCACTTCCATATGGTTGTTGATATGAATTGTATGCTTGTTGAAATCCGTTTTGATGATACGGAAATTCTGGTTGAGAAAACATCGGATTCATATATTGCGGGTTATATCCAACAGATTGTTGTTCATAATATGGATATGTTTGGAAGTACTCATTTTGTCTTCTCCGTGATCTTCTATTGAAATATGGATATGCTTGTTGCATGAGAATAACCTCCAATGGCTCATTAAAGTTACTTTATCATATGATTTATTTGCCTATTACGTGATACGTAAGAGATTGGTAATCAAATGATTTTCAAACTATTTTATTTCTGTTCATACATGAATATCGCTTTGTTAGCTCATATTAGGAAAGAATCAAGTAAAGGAGGTTTCAAAATGGCACGAGGTAAACACTTTAATCATAAAGAAAAAGGACATGCACCTACAATTCCAGATCATGGACAGGAAGTTACCGCAAAAGAAACAGAACGTGTAGATTATGATATAAAAACAGTTGGTACTGAAAACGAACGTCCAGTAAGTATTAAAATGGATGAATAAAAACCACATAAAAAGGACGTACTCAATTTGAGGCGCCCTTTTCTTCTATCTCATCCATGATATTGTTTAATAAATATTCGACTGAATGATGAAGGTTATTAAACCGTTGTTTATTTATATCTTTATAAAACGATTGAAGAACAACTTGTTCTACATTTTCCATAGCGGATTCAATTTGAGATGGATGGATATATTTGGGTTTTTTCTCCTTTATCCATTCTAATGCAAGCTGCTCCCATACGTTCGATTTATCTTTCATCATCTCAAAATTAGGTTTTACCTGATCATAAAAATACGCTTCTGTTTTTTCAGGCTTTTCCTGAAAAGATTCGAATCGTTGTTTACTTTCTTGTAAAAGTTCTAACAGATGTTGAGAGGATTTGATCAGATTTATATAGCTCAATTTTTTCACCTCAAGCTTATCATATCAAATCCTCTCCTATAATACACTTTTTTGACTTTATTAAGCATTTGATGCTGCGATAGGGAATTGATATTGCTTATAATGATCTTGTTTATGATGTGCTTTGTTGGTAATTGATTCATTTGAAACTGCTGTTAACTGACGATCAATCTGATTGGCTTTTTCCATCATTTTATTCTCAGTGATTGTAGAAGTTACTCTGTTATCTAATGCCATCTCTAGTTTTAACAACTCATATTCTAACTCTGCTAATTTTTCTTCAATTACACTTTTTTCAATCATATTTTTCATCATTCTCCCTCCTCTATCGCTATGTATTCGTCGTTTAATCCTTCCCCCCTTCATGCTTGACAAAACTAGTTTCTATTCGGCAAAGAAAGTAAAAATGCACATATTTCGACAACTCTTTTTGACTTGTATGGAAATGACAATGTTCGTATAAAATAACGGTGGGAGGTGCTATAGATGGCAAAAAAACCTAAAGGTAAACAACAAATGGCAGAAGACAAAACAAAAATTCCTACGGACAAAAAATTAGATGGTCCGAATCGTCCTTCTACTTAAGGTACTTAAGCAAGGCTAAATGCCTTGCTTTTTTTATACCTATTAAGAAAATAAAAAAATTTATAGAAGACTTGGTAATAAGCCATGTTGTTCTAATCAATAACTTATCTATTTCTCCAATATTCCTGCAACAAAGTTAATAAATGTAGTTGGTCTTGTTTATGTTTAAACCAATCAGTTAACTCATAATTTTTTAGTATTTTTTTTTCCTTAAACCATTTTTTTGTACTTTGCCCATGAAACCAATCTTCTCTTAATCCGTCTAATGAATGTGATACGATTGGGTATGCCACTCGTAATAAAGGTGTTTCCTTTCTTCTTTTTCCGGGAAAGAACTTTTCATAATCATATCTTGAACCTGTATGTGGAACGGCTTTTGCAAAAGCTTCAAACTGCTGATATAAACCTGAATGAAACAAAAGCCATCCTAACCTTTTGCCTAAATCAATTCGATTTGTTAGGGTTTGAAAGTTATTTACAGAAAAACCAAATAATTTCCCTTGCAAGCTTGGAAAAATGACCGTACTGAAATGGAGCAAATCCTGAAGTTGATATGGGGCCGAATGAAAGACATTTCGCTTATATATGTTCCGGTTTATAACAGGTTGCTGTATGACATTTTGTTCGTTAATGATAAGAGCAGTCATTAGGCGATCAAGTTTTTGATGTTTCCAAAAGAATTCCCATTCTTCTACCATAAACTGTGAAACATTAAAATGTGATAGGAGGTTAAATAATGGTTGCCGATTAAGCTTTGAAAACTCATAAAGTAGCAATTGTGGATATGCATCTTGAAAGATCAGCCAATTTGCACGTTCATAAGTCATAAACAATAAGCTTCTTTTTTCTTGGTTAAGCGCCTTTCGAAACCAGTAACCTTCTAGATCTGTCATATTCCAACCTGCATTTCGAGATACCATGCTTGCTAGAAATGCCCATTTAATCTCAGGGTGTTTAAAATAAAATTTTTCATATGCTTTTGTTCTCGTAATATTATCACGATTATGATACTCAATTTTTTGATGAAGACGAGCAAGTAATAACGGTTCATTAATTTCACGTTCAGCTATTTTTTTATCATTTTTCATCATTTACACTCCTCATACTTCTATCGTTTCCAAATAAAGAAGTATGTACCCATTAACAAAATTGAAACTTTTTTACCATTCCTTTTTCATTTTTTTTGGTATGATAGGTAGTAGTTTTAAAGAGGAGGTAAAATATGATTTTTCGTTATCATAACGGAAAGCCTTATCAGCCAAAGGTTGAACAAAAGAAAAAACAGCCACCTTCTATTACCTACAGTAACCGTGGTATGTCACTTGAAGATGATTTAAATGAAACGAATAAATATTATCTTGAAAATCAATTAGCTGTCATACATAAAAAACCAACACCTGTACAAATTGTGAATGTAGATTATCCTAGAAGAAGTGCTGCTGTGATAAAAGAAGCCTATTTTAAGCAGAGTTCAACAACAGATTATAACGGTATTTATCGTGGGAAATATATTGATTTTGAAGCAAAGGAAACTAAAAACAAAACATCTTTTCCACTACAAAATTTCCATGCTCATCAAATTGAGCATATGAAAAATGTCCTAAATCAAAACGGGATTTGTTTTGTTATTTTATCTGCATTCAATCAATTTTATTATTTGGATTCTAAACATCTGTTAACATTTTGGGATCGGCAGCTAAATGGTGGTAGAAAGTCCATTACACTAAAAGAATTAAACGAAAACGGCCATATCATCCCTACTGGATATCAAGCAAGGATTGACTATATTAAGATTATAGATAAACTATATTTTTAAAGATCTTTATATTAAATCAAATTGATCTGATCAAAGAAAGCAATGCGTAAAGCCTATAATGAAAGGTTGGTATTACATGTCTGAACAATATAAGAGTCGTGAAGAACGAAGAAGAAAACAGGCTCAACAAGGTTCTAAGAAAAAGAAAAAGCAGAAAACCGGATTATGGAAAAAAATCCTAATAAGTTTATTAGCAATTGGAATTGTTGGTATGCTGGCCGGTGGTGTGACATTTGCTGTGATGGTTGCTGGAGCACCTCCTTTAGATGATAAAAAACTAAAAGATTCTTTTTCATCGAAAATATACGATATGAACGGTGAGGAAATTACCGAATTCGGTCAGGTTAAACGTACGTACGTGCCATATGATGAAATTCCAAAAGTACTTGAGAATGCAGTCTTAGCAACTGAGGATGCTCGATTTTATGATCATAATGGCGTTGATGTTATACGTCTTGGCGGAGCCCTTGTTGCCAATATTCAGGAAGGGTTTGGAGCTGAAGGTGGAAGTACAATCACTCAGCAAGTTATTAAGAACTCGCTTTTAACAACAGAAAAAACCATTACACGTAAAGTGCAAGAATTATGGCTTTCGTTTCAATTAGAACAAAAATATTCTAAGCAAGAAATACTTGAGATGTATTTAAATAAAATCTATTTTCCAGGTAATGTCTATGGTGTAGCACAGGCAGCGGAATCATTTTATGGTAAAGACTTAAGTGAATTAGAGCTTCATGAAGCAGCAATGATTGCAGGTATTCCGCAAAGTCCTAATAACTATAATCCTAGAACAAATCCGGAAAGTGCTGAAAAGCGACGTAATATTGTTTTAACACTAATGGCAAAGCACGGCTTCATTACAGAAGCTGAAGCAAAAGAAGCAAAGAGTAT
>DASQMK010000710.1:0-2502 GCA_035645575.1 Metabacillus sp. | reverse complement strand
TCTATTGAGATTTTTCGGCCTGCTTGTTCACCAATTAATGTGACATTCGTCCCTACTGGCAGTTCGTAAGGTAATCTTACCATACACTGATCCATACAAATTCTTCCTACTAGCGGCAATCGTTTACCATCAATTAATACGTCAGAGTCTTTTAATTTTCTTATCCATCCATCAGCATAACCAATTGGCAAAGTTCCAATCCATTCATCTTGTTTCGCCTCATAAGTTGCACCATAGCTAATCTTCGTTCCTTTCGGTACCTTCTTTACATGAACTAATTTTGATTGTAAAGAAAAAGCTTCTTCTAACTTGAACGGAAGACTGCTTTTCATTTCTATTGAAGGTGACAATCCATACATTGAAATCCCCAGTCTTACTGCATTATAAATTTTGGAAGGGAATTTCAATCCTGTTGCACTATTTGCACAATGAACGAGCAAATCGTGATGGGGAATATATGATAGCAGTTCCTGAAATCTTTCATATTGAGTTAAAAAATATGATGGTTCATCTTCATCTGCTGTTGCAAAATGGGTGTAAATCCCTGTAATTTGAAAGCAGGGTGAGGAATCAACAAATGAAAAGATTTCCTTTAACTCATTCTCTTCTCTTACACCTAAACGTCCCATTCCTGTATCAACCTTAATATGAAGATGAATACCGTAAGATGTACACGCTTTACTCGCTTCTTTAAGCCAGTCAACTGAAAAACAGGTAATTATGAGATTATACTTATCTGCAAGTTCAATATCAGCTGCACGAATAGCACCCAATACCAATATCGGGGCTTCAATCCCCTGTTGTCTTAAAGATATCGCTTCATCAATAAAAGCAACCGCAAGCATGGATGCACCTGCATGAAGCGCTGTTTCTGCTACCTGTTTTGCCCCATGTCCATAGCCATTTGCCTTGACAACGGCTATTAAATTCACTTGATCACCTATATGTTTTTTCATATTTTTAACATTATACTCAATAGCATCTAAATTTACTTCAACCCAAGTATCGCGATAAAAACCAACTTGCATAACTCCACTTCCTCATCTAATCTTCTATGATTGATTATCCCGATTATTAGACAGAAATGTCAAATCCAGATGAGAAAAATTTGAGGAAATTGGGAAAATTAATGTCCGTGGTTAAAGATGTGAGGGTGTAATTACAAATGAAAATCGGGTGGATGATCCACCCGAATCATTTTATCCCACGCTTAACGGGCAGTAAGATCCCCACCCCAAGCTTCTGAGTTTACCAAGAGGGTTTTGGAGGTAACTGCCCGTAAAGGTCCGATCGGTTCAACTAACCATAAGCGAGGGATGAAGAACCCCCCACTGATGGAAGTTTCACTTTATTTTGCTGTTTGACCTTGAACAGATTGAGCAACCATTAACATTTCTTCTTCTGTTAAATCTTCTGAAGCTAGCATGTAATCAACTCCATCATGTGACCATGTTAATGTTGTGTCTGTCATGGCGCCAATTGTGAAACCTAAATCTGCAGGTTGCCCATCAACAAAGGTTGATGCTGAAGCAGATGCTGGTGTTGCAACAGCTGCTGTTTCCTGTATTAATGTAAATGATTTTTCTCCACCAAAGCTTAGGATCACACGTTTTCCATTCTCTGTTTTGACTTCATTTTCCTCAAGAAGTTTAACACCACTTGGTTGCTCTAAAGGATATTTCACTGCAAATGGTTCACGGTCTCCTGTTGCCATTGTTGGAACTTCAATCTGAGCACTAGACATATTTTTCTCGACATCAAATGAATTATCATCAAACGATGCATTAAATTCAAATTTAGTAAATTCAACAACAACTAGTGGGTTTCTGTCTGTATCCATGACTTTTACCATTTTTGGGGCTAAATCTTTTTTGTTGAATGTAATTTCTTGCGCAGGTAGCATTTTATTATTTTGATAATTTGTTTTTGTTTCAAACACATATTTGTTTTCAGCTGCACTAAATTTTGCTTCTGTATCTTTTACTATATCATTAACTAATGATTCAAAAAGATACGCTTGACTGCTGTTTTGAGGCCAATCACTTTGGAAACGGAAACTCTTATTTAGTGCTGGAGTTAAAACAAATACCCCTTCATCATTTCTTAAAATCATTTGACTTTGGTCTTTTTGTGAATTTTTAAGGTTTACACGATAATATGTTGGACCTTTGTGCCAAATTTCAATTTCATACTCCTGAGGCTCACTTCCTGTTTGAAGCGTCATCTTCCCCTTTGCTTTGTACCCTGACATTTCCTCAATCTTCTTTTCTAACGCTTGGACGACATCAGCCTGTGATTTTTCCCCACATCCCGCTAGAACTAGTACTGTTAAAAGCCCTACTAAAAATAACATCAAGCTTTTTTTCAACTTTTTCAACTCCTTTGCCTCATATAACGTTAAACAGGAAGAATGTTTCACTAGACCTCATCTCATGGAAATCTGGCTTATTTCTGTCATTTCCAATAGCCAATACTAGATGATTTCTAAAAAAACAACTTGTC
>DASQMK010000709.1:0-1811 GCA_035645575.1 Metabacillus sp. | reverse complement strand
AAACGTATTTTCCCTGCCATTGACATCCGTCGCTCAGGAACTCGTAAGGAAGAGCTTCTAATCCCTAAAGACCACCTTGAAAAACTATGGGCAATTCGTAAGTCCATGACAGACACACCTGATTTCGTTGAAAAATTCCTTCGCAAGCTTCGTCAAACAAAATCAAACGAGGAATTCTTTAGTAATTTAGATGCGGAAATGAAGGGTGTTCGTAATCGGTAAGATATAGAACTGCTTAGTTAGAGAGAAATATAAAATGTCCTTCGTTATTAGATGAAGGGCATTTTTATTTTTAAAAAAGATAGCATCCTTATATGGTTGAATGGAGACACAGGGTGGTCTTGGAAAGATGGGAAAGGTCTTCATCGCTCAAATGCAAAGAACGCCTTTTATTCTAAATCGCCTTATTTGCCTGAGGCTAAGCAGGCGCTTCCGCTTTTCTAGTAAAATTTAACTTCATCTTGATTTTAGATCTTGCACTTGTTATAATTTCATCATGTGCTTTTCTAGGAAATGGTTCGTCATTTGAACGAGTTAACCTAGATATATAACTCTGTTTCGAAATGATTCAGGGCGGAAGGAGATGAAAAGAATGAAAACAGGAATTCATCCAAACTTTAATAAGGTTATGGTGACATGTGCATGTGGTAACGAATTCGAAACTGGTTCTACTATTAAAGAGATCCGCGTTGAGGTTTGTTCTGAATGCCATCCATTCTACACTGGACGTCAAAAATTTGCAGATGCAGGTGGACGTGTAGATAAATTCAATAAAAAATACGGCCTTAAGCAACAACAACAATAAGGCTTTTCTCAACAGGCAAGACGAACTGGCTCTTGCCTGTTTTTTCACGCCTACTTTTGCATTTTTTGGGTAGAAAATAGGTTATCCTACATATATTCGTAGGAATTCAAACGGAATAATCATGTCTTTGGCATGTGATAATAGATGAACAGGATTCGGGATAGTCAATTGACACAAGGTGAGGATTGACGACGAAGGGAGAGGCCGTTTCATGTATGTTATGAAGCAAAGTGGATGGCTTGAAATCATCTGCGGAAGTATGTTTTCGGGCAAATCTGAAGAGCTCATTCGAAGAGTAAGACGAGCAACATTTGCTAAGCAAGAAGTAAAGGTTTTTAAGCCTGTTATTGATAACCGTTATAGTGAAGAAAGCGTCGTATCTCATAATGGAACTGCGATCATTTGTAAACCGATCTCAAAGTCAGAGGATATTTTCGAGCATATCACTGAAAAAACAGACGTGATTGCGGTTGACGAAGTGCAATTTTTTGATGAGGATATTGCGGATGTATTAACGCTTTTAGCCAATCAGGGCTACCGTGTTATTGCAGCCGGTTTAGATCAGGATTTTCGCGGGGAGCCATTTAGTATTGTTCCGAAGCTCATGTCACTTGCAGAGCTTGTCACAAAGCTGCAGGCTGTATGTTCAGTTTGTGGTTCACCAGCAAGCCGTACGCAAAGATTAATCAATGGACAACCAGCTTCATATGATGATCCGATCATTTTAGTCGGTGCATCTGAATCGTATGAGCCAAGATGCAGACATCATCATGAAGTGCCGGGTGCACCTGTAAAGACTTTTAAAAAAGAAAATAGTGCTGCTAATTCATAAGAAAACCTATGCCTTAATGAGAAGGCATAGGTTTTTTGTTCTTGCTTAGGAAATTATAAAATGCTTGAACTGTGGATAACTACTTCGACATCCAGCTCCAGCGCCTAGCCCCTCGAGGTCATAAGCTAATATAGAATTGAAGGCAAAGGACGCCTTCTATTCTAAATCATCTTA
>DASQMK010000708.1:0-5057 GCA_035645575.1 Metabacillus sp. | reverse complement strand
AAAGAGACTGTAGAATGAAATTGTAAATAACTCCTCCGAACAAGGGCGTAGCTAAGGCTATTGTCCGAACAACCATTTTCTTCCTAACTTGATTTACCATAATAACCCTCCTGATAAATGATCTGTTATTTACTTATTCTTCCTGCCGTAGTTTAATACCTTTTTCAACTATCCTGCTCTGTTCCTTTAAGTAAAACGTTTCACAATCCCTTTTCCCATTCGCCCTTAACATGAAAAAACACTTACTTTTATTCAAGATAAGCGCTTTATTGTTGAATACTAAAATACTTGACATTGCCTTCTGCTCTTCCTAAAAAATCAAGGAGAGCCATAGAGGGATCGAAAGAGATGGTGTAAAGCTGTAAAGTGATTTACAGCTTTTTTATATAGAAAAACATGCTGAACATATCTTAATAGCACTAAAAGTTTAAATAGAAAAAAAACGGGAAAGAAAAAACTAAGACCATAAATCACTATAGTTTAGGAGGATGTTTTTATGACACAAGCAGTTTCTTATAAAAATACGAATGCTTCATCAAACGAAGAAGAAAAGAACGGAAAGCTAGTAAAAGGAATGGTTTTGGGAGCAGTAGTTGGCGGAGCATTAGCCATGCTTGACTCAAACACCAGACAGAAAGTCGCTTCCAATACGAAGTGTATGAAAGACACTACAATGGAAATGGTTGGACAAGTGAAAAATGATCCATCCGGCGTTAAAAGTGACTGGCAAGATCGAATGAAATCAGCTCAATCTATTTTAAAGGAAGCCATCAACGATGCTCAAAAATTATATGAAAAGCTAAATGAAGATATTTTCGGCCAGGTCAACCAAATCAAAGAGGAGTCAACAGAAATTCTTTCTACTGCCAAAGAAGCTACATCCGACCTTAAAGACATCGGTGGAAAGGTAAAGGAAGCTGGTGAAGAAGTCATGGATGAAAACAATAACCAATCAAGTGGCTCCATGAATAGTGGTTCTACTTCAAACAATAGTACTCGCTTTAACAGCACTTCATCAGAAAGTAACGACAGCAAAATACCAGGTCAACTTGGATAAAAAAACCGGTCTTTACCGGTTTTTTTTGTGCTTTCATCCGGATAAAAACAGTGTGTGTATACAAACACCTTCTTCTGGAGGTGCTGAATTATTCCCCTTCATAACAGAGGATATATGTCAACAACCTTATCCTAATGGAATTCATAGTTTCCCCCACTTCAATGGCAAATACAACGGAAGGATATATAGTAATTGAACATAAACTGCTTTCGAATAATCCGCGAGTAGCATATGAGATGCTTTCAATTGAGGGTAAACATCTTTTCGCGGTTAAGGTTTTTAAATTACCTAAAGAAATTTTTTCAGACGGAAAAATTATATGTAGTCGAGAACAACGAAGCTGTATAAGTTGAGGGAGAAAGAATAATGAATATAACAAAGGTATTTATTGTTCATTGACAGGATAATGGGGCAAACAAGAAACTATTCGTTATTTTAAGTGAGAACATTCACAATCTTCACTTGGATTTTCTATCTAAAAGTTAGTCTATAATTATAAGTGCAGAAGATATAAAACTTTTAGACCAAAAGGTGATATATTTGTTAAGTATTGTTCATGTTCGTGTTAATGGCAACGACTCCTCTCTGAGTCAACCAACGTAAGATCACTTGGGCAACAGATTTATTATATTTATCGACTATTGATAAAAAAATCTCGTTCTGGAATATATTATTTATATACTTATTATGCTCCTAATGAAAATGCCACCGATATCAAATTTCTCTTAAATCATTGCCTAATCCTCTCGATACATTTTTAAACGATTATTTTAATATAAGTTGTTCCACTCTAAGGCCCCATTGCTGAATAAGCTACCCCTTGTTAAATAAAAGAAGCGACCCTTATTAAAAGGTCGCCCCTATAAAATATTACTTACTTGTTAGATCAAAATGTTTAAAAAACACGTATCCTTGTTCATGGATAGCCCTTGAGGGTTAAAGATCCTATAAAGAAAATGGTCATCTAAAATACTCAAAGAGAAACTTCATGTTAAGCCCCTTTGAAGATGAAATAGTACTAAAAGTGGATTGAGAAATAACTCTTTCCTTCTCTTTCTCCATTTTCCTAATAATATTCCAATAATTGATTTCCTTCTTTGTATCACTGCTGCTAATTAGAGTAATTAATTTTAATAGAATATCAAAGAAGTTATATATGATCCAAAAGTAATTACATAACATTGTATAAAAGTAATATTTGTTAAAAATAATTAAAAATGTAAATTTCAATAGGTAATACATCGCTGAAATATTTACAAATTTCTAAAACTACCTGGACCAATTTTCTTATTTATTCCTTTTAAAACCCTGATATTACAACATTCACCTCTTTAAAACAGCCTTCATGAAGAATAAATCTGTCATTAATAAAGTGTTTACATATTATCGTTATACTTTTTATGTAATACATAACAAGGAGGAGATTGAGTTGAAAAAAGTATTAAACCCTGTTTTATTATTGGCCATTGTAACAATGTTGGTTGCTAGTGTCTTTTCAGCGACATCAAATGTGTTAGCCTCTGAAAAATCTGGACAAGCCACTGAGGTAGATTTAAAGGTAATGACTTATAATTTAAGGTATTTAAATGACAATGATCCCTCACCTCATACCTGGGCAGAAAGAATTCCTGCTATTAAAAAACTCATCCACCAGGAACAACCTGATATTTTTGGTACTCAGGAAGTTTTATATCAACAACTTAAGGATCTTGAAACTAATATAGAAAATTATGACTGGATTGGTTTAGGTCGAGAGGGAGGAAGCAAAGGCGAATACTCAGCGATTTTCTATAATAAAAATCGATATTCTCCTCTAGAGTACGATCACTTCTGGCTATCAGATACACCAGATGTGATTGGATCCAAGACCTGGGGGAATAATATTCCACGTATGGTAACGTGGGCAAAATTCCTTGATAATAAGAGCAAGGAAAGCTTTTATGTTGTGAATACTCATTTCGACCATCAATCTGCAAATGCTAGAGAGAAGAGCGCAAAATTAATAATTGAAAAAATAAAAGAATTTGATGCAGAACTTCCGATTATTTTAACAGGTGATTTTAATACAAGCCCTGATAGTGTTCCACACCAAACACTAACAAGTGAAGATGCATTTGTTGATTTATGGAATACTGCTGAGGTTCGAATCAATGAAAACCTTGGAACCTTTAATGGATTCCATGATGTGACTGGTGGCGGGCCAGAAAGACGAATTGACTGGGTTCTTGGGAAAGGAAACGTATTTACACATAGAATTGAGATCTTAAATGATTATAAAAATGGGCAATTCCCTAGTGATCATTATCCAGTCATTGCAGATGTAACTTTGTCATACTAATCCACATCAAGAGGACTCAATCCACTAAAAGGGTTGAGCCTCTTTTTCTTTTAACTATTTAACACATAAATTTCTGGGTTATGAATCTTTATAGTAGTTCGGATATTTTTCCTAATCGTATGTGTCTGAACTACAAAAAAATATCCCAGCCCCTTTTATAACAACGGCAGTCAATTATCCCTCAAGACGTGTTAATAACACTTATCGTTCGTTCCTGATTTAATAAAAAAACGCCACAACTCCAATATTGCCAAGGATTTGAGACGTTTAAACTACTCATTTTCAGTTGTGTTAATTGATATTTCAGACGAATTTCAACATAATTCGACAATTTGAAAGGGTGTGCTTTTTTGTCTAATACTAGGTCCATCAAAAACACAAAGAAAAATATAAAGCATTGTATGCTCAAATGCCGTGAATATATTAAAGGACTATGTAGATGCTATGGAGGATAATCACCGGTCCACCTCTACTCTATTTAATTATCTATTGGACTATCAGGACTTCTTCAGATTGCCTATCAGAGAAAGTATTGCTAAAATAGAAAAAGTAAAGGACATCGATCATGAAGTTTTGGCTCCCCTTCCTCTTGAACTAGCTAGGGCTTACTTTAAAATTCTTGAAGAAGAATATGATTTTTCTAAATATGGATTTAATCCGTTTAATCCACCGAAACTAGGATACCTGTGTTAGACATACAGAGGATCTAGCACTTTTATAACATCAGATAACTCTTTATCTTTCATACTAGCTAATCCGCAATGAATATTGTCAAAAGTAATGTTCTCAGTAATTTTATTTGGGACGATTACAAATTTTAAGCCAGCTGCTATTGCTGCCTTTGAACCATTGGCAGAATCCTCAAATGCAATGGCTTCGGATGGATCAATTCCAAAATAGTTAATAACGTTCTGATATAATGCCGGATCTGGTTTAACTTTTTCCACGTCGTCTTTTGTTTGGATGATATCGAAGTATTCTAATAGGTTCAATTCTTCTAAAAAGAAAGTGACCCATTTTCGGTCAGAGCTAGATGCTAATCCAATCTTCAACCCCAGGTTTTTCGCTTTTTTCAGATTATCTTCGACTCCATCCCTTGCAACAGGATTTTTCAGGTTATCTTTATGTAATTAATGAAGATTTTTCAATAACTTCTTCTAACGTCATCGTTCCATTTGTTTTTCCAACGATATAATCGTATAGAGCCTTTGAATCAGTTCCAATATAGGTGGCATAATCAGCTATTGGAAATTCACTAGCTTCAAGGTTTAGTAACTTACGAAATGCTTCATAAAGTGCTAACTCTGTATCAATAATTAATCCATCAAAATCAAATACTACTGCTTTTATCAAGTCATTCACCTTCCTTTATTTTGTTGAGATTAAACTATTGCTTTTTAACCCATATTGACTTGTCCATTCTTCCCTGAATTTTTTCACATCCCCGCTTGCATGGTATATGGTATGTTCTACTTAGATAATCAATTAAATAAGATGATCCGACATTACTAAAATACTGCTATATTCATTTTTTCGGGGCATTAGCTCAGCTGGAAGAGCGCTACGCTGGCAGCGTAGCGGTCAGGGGTTCGAGCCCCTATACTCCATTAATACAGACCTTCAGAAAGCCTTGAGAAATGAACTGCACCCCAATTGTTAGAC
>DASQMK010000707.1:0-1811 GCA_035645575.1 Metabacillus sp. | reverse complement strand
TGCTGGCATCCAGCTCCAGCGCCTAGCCCCTCGAGGTCATAAGCCAATTTAGAATTGAAGGCAAAGAACGCCTTCTAGTCTAAATCGTCTTATGCTTGTCGGGGCTGACCAAGGCCCTTGCGCTTTTGTTCTTTTTATTGTAACAATCACTATGATAGTATCGAATAAAGGAAGGGTGGATATGTATGTATTTAACAGTTCAGGAAACAGCTGAGTATTTATCTTTATCAGAGGAGCAAATTAAAAAATTAATTCTTGAAAAGAAGATTAGAGCTCTTTTTGATGGAAATGATTATTTGATTAATAAGGAACAATTTAATACACATCTAGAACAAATGGAAAAATATAAAAAGTTAGTTGAAGAGTATATGAAAGAGCCAATTCCAGAGGACATTGATGTGAAAGATGAAGACTAATTTTTGTCTGATAAGGAAGTTTTTGAGAAAATCTGAACTTGGCAACAAGCCAAGTTTTTCTAATTTTTAAAAGGAATGACAATAGTTTATATAAATGTTATTATTATTAATAATGATAACATTGAGAAGGGGATAAATAAATGTTCGAAATTAGAGAAGAGGACATTTCCATTATTCATGATATTACATTAAAGGGAACAATGGCTATTCCGTCAAATGATTCTGATAAATACCCTGCCATATTATTAATTAATGGGTCTGGTGGAGCAGATCGTGATGGGAATATGAAGAAACCTGCCATACAATCAAATTTGTATAAAGAATTAGCTCATTTTTTAACAGGGTTAGGTTTTATTACACTTAGATATGATAAAAGAGCTGTTGGGGAAAGTGAAGGAGATCCGATCAAATCCGGCATGTTGGATTTAGTTCGTGATGTGAAGGAAATTATTCTTTTTTTGAAAAAACATCCAAAGGTAGATCATGATAAGATTTTACTCCTAGGACACAGTGAAGGATGTATTATCGGTACGATTGCACATGAACAACTGCCAGTTGCCGGTTTAATACTGCTTGCTGGAGCAGCAAGCAATTTAGAAGAGCCAATGGCCTATCAAAACCAACAAATTATTGAGGAAATAAAGCATGTAAAAGGTATAAAAGGAATGATTTTGAGAGGGCTTGTTACGGAAGCAAAAATAAAAAAGCAGTCTAATGATCTTAAGAGAAAGATAGAGCAGTCTCAGGGTGATACAATGAGGTATCAATTAAAAAAGCTGCCGGTAAAGTGGTTTAAAGAACATTATTCTTTTTCAATAGAAAAGATTATGGAAATCCTTAAACATTCTCAATGTCCTATTTTGGCCATCACAGGTGATAAGGATGTACAGGCGAATTCAGAGGACTTAAACAGAATCAAGCAACTTGAAAAGCCGAATGCAACAGCTATTGTCATACAAGACATGGATCATATGCTGAAGGAATTTAAAGGGAAAAAGACAGTCTTAAATCTTATGAAACAATACAAAAGAGAAGAAAAAGTTCCAATTCATCACCAACTAAAGGAAGAATTGAAGAATTGGTTGATAAAAAACTTTCTATAAAGGTTAAGGGAAGGCTCGGTGTTGAATAAAGCACTGAGCTATTTGTTTAAGGTGTTCTTGTTTAAGAACAATTTATTGCTGGAAGTAATAAGAAGTGAACAACTTTTAGCTCAATATGGAAATTTTTATTAAAAGAAAGAAAATTGTGAATGTCGAATTATGTAGATATTTCGAATAAATATATAGCGCAGGAATGAATTGTTCGCTATAATGATATAAACAAAACGTACATTTTTAGGGAGAGAAAAGGATGCTGCAACAATCGACACAACTTAGATTCATTGGCATAATA
>DASQMK010000706.1:0-5770 GCA_035645575.1 Metabacillus sp. | reverse complement strand
AAGAAACCTCACTGATTGCCATCGTTCCACTTAAAGAATGTAAAATACCAACCTGAACAGTATCACCGTCAGTGTTCTGAGTTACGGAAGGTTCGTTTGATTCATTTCCCGAGGATGGTTCATTCGTTTGGGCTGCACAAGCACCAAGCATAAATACAGACATCATCATAGCTAAAAATCCTTTTTTTACTCTCAACATGTCAACACTCCTTCTCATCTTGATAAAACTTACAACTAACGTGATAAATACTAACTGTATATGTAAGATTAGTTAACATCTATATAATCACATTATACAGAAATTACCTAACTTAACAATATTTTTTTGCGAATTTTCAAAAATTTTTTAACGATAAATGTTGTTCCTATTCTTTTTTAGCTCATTTTAATTATTTTGTGTCACATTTTGTAACGCATAGTATTTACTTAGGTTAAATAATAAAGTTCGTAACCTCTACCCTGTTTTGTTCGTCAAACTTGATAAATACATTATGAAAGCAGGTATACCATTGAAATTTACGATAGGAATCCTTTTGACAACACTATTACTTACTGGTTGCGGAATTAGTCAATCGTCAGAACATAAAAATTCTCTAAAAAATGGAGAGGATAATAAAAGCAGCATTTTTGAAGATGGTATGACAGCAACCTTAAAAGAGATCGCCCCTCTTCATTATCAATATCAAGTATTAAATCAAACAAATGATCCTATCACTCTGAAATTTACAAGTTCACAAAGAATTGATTATTCTATAACGACAAAAAGCGGGGAAGAAATTTTCCTTTTTTCCAGTACAGCTGCTTTTCTTTCAGCATTAGGGAAAGAAGAAATCTTACCAGAGGAAGATTTTTTATACGATATTCACTTAGCAGATTTACGATTAAATAAAGGAGAATACACTTTATCAGCTTGGATGACTCCTAAGGAGGGGAAGATGTATAAGGTTTCCACAGTTATTCATATTGATTAATCGTTTATAAAGAGGCTACCTATTATAAGATAGCCTCTTTTTAAAGTTATTTTCCAATAAACATTTGTGTCCAGTGATGACCATTTGAGTCATAGCCAATACCAATATGAGTAAAATCTTGGCTTAAGATATTTTTCCTATGACCTTCACTATTCATCCATGCTTGTACCACTTCTTGTGGTGATTGTTGGCCTTGAGCGATGTTTTCTCCTGCCGTTTTATACGATACACCAAAGTCTCTCATCATATCAAACGGTGAACCGTAGGTAGGGCTTGTATGTGAGAAATAATTATTTTGTCGCATGTCTTCCGATTTTTTTTGCGCAACACCACTTAATTGTGAGTCAGCCTTAAGAGCTGGCAATCCATTTCTTTTTCTTTCAGCATTTGTTAAATCAATGACCTGTTGAGCAACTTGACTAATTCCTTGATCCTGAGGCTCTGTATCTTTTTGTGCTTCAGGTTTAGCAGGTGCTTTTTCTTGTGGTTGAGCTGGTGCCTGCTCTCGTTGCTGAGCAGGCGCTTGCTCTTGCTGCTGATCCGGTGCTTGCTCTCGTTGTTGAGCAGGCGCTTGGTTCTGCTGTTGTTGATTTGCATTATTTTCAGCCTGTCTATCTGTTGGAGCCTGCTGTTGGTTGGTCCTTTGTTGTTGCTGTGATTGATGTTGTTGTGCAAATCGATTACCAAACTCAAGAGCTTGTTGTTTTTGTTGTTCAATAAATTGACGAGCTTGTTGTTCAGCTTCTTCCTTAGAATTTGCTCTTATAAATTTAAATTTAGCATCTTGAACGGGAATAGCTATTGTATGTGGATAATCTTTACTCGTTAAATCGGTTTTTGAACTGGAAATTGTCATTCCATTAGGGTCTCTAGTTGCCCTCCGAGCCGGTACAGAATTAACACCCTCATCCGTCATATTGTTCTCAGGATCGCCAGTATTAATGTCTCGTGCAAATGGACCATAGGTACGTCCATTGTAATTAACATTTTCAGCAACATCGATATTATTGTCTCTATATTCACCATCTAATGCACCTTCATTGTTGTTACAAGCGACTAAACCTACAATCATTACACTAGTTGCTACCAACCCGAGCTTCTTTTTTATCAATGTAAACCCCTCCTTTATAAAATCACCTGCTTTTATATTTTCTTTCTTTTTGATGAAACTATTAATGGTAATAAACTTTTTAAATGGAGGAAGAAATACATTTCGGGTAAGAAACACCAAAAAGACTGTCCCTTAGAGACAGCCTTTAGTCTTAATTTATTATTGTGCCACTTCTTGGATAATTGCCAAAACTAGCTCAGCTGTTTTTTCGAGCTCTTCAATTGGCATCTTTTCATTTGTTGTGTGAATTTCTTCATATCCGACGGCTAAATTAACAGTCGGAACTCCATTTCCCGCAATGACGTTTGCATCACTACCACCACCACTTGTTTGAAGTTCACTTTGGCGACCAATTTTTGTTGCTGCCCGCTTTGCGACCTCAACCACATGATCACCATCACCAAATTTAAACCCAGGGTACATGACATCAACTTCAACTTCTGCTCTTCCGCCCATTTCAGAGGCAACACCTTCAAAAGCTTCTTTCATCTTTTTCACTTGGGCTTCCATTTTTTTCGGTATAAGTGATCTTGCTTCAGCAAGAATATGTACGAGATCACAGACAATATTTGTTTGAGTTCCACCCTCAAAACGCCCAATGTTTGCAGTTGTTTCATGATCAATCCTACCTAGAGGCATTTTCGCAATAGCTTTCGCTGCAATTGTAATGGCTGATACACCTTTTTCTGGTGCTACACCAGCATGTGCAGTTTTTCCATAGATCGTTGCTTTTACCTTTGCTTGAGTAGGGGCAGCAACAATAATTGTTCCAACTTTACCGTCACTATCAAGTGCATAACCGTATTTTGCAGTCATTAATTTAGGATCTAAAGCTTTTGCACCTACAAGACCTGACTCTTCACCAGCTGTGATGACAAATTCAATTTTTCCATGAGGGATCTCTTGCTCCTTTAGCGTCTTAATTGCCTCAAGCATTGCCGCTAGACCAGCCTTATCATCTGCTCCTAGAATGGTTGTTCCATCTGTAACAACATACCCTTCTTTAATACTTGGCTTAATGCCTTTTCCAGGAACAACTGTGTCCATATGGGATGTAAAATAAATTGTATCAATATTTTCCTTTGTAGCTTCAAGTGTACAGATTAAGTTTCCAGCTCCATGACCTGTGGCTTTCATGGAGTCGTCTTCTATCACTTCTAAGCCTAGATCTGTAAACTTTTTCTTTAATACTTTCGCAATTTCTGCTTCAAATTTTGTTTCTGAGTCAATTTGAACAAGCTCTAAAAACTCGTCAAGTAAGCGTTGTTTATTAATCATACGTGATTACCTCCTATTTAATTAAAGGGGAATATTCCCATGTTTTTTTGCCGGTCTACTTTCTTTTTTTGTTTGTAACATGTCAAGTGCTTGAATAAGCTTAATCCGAGTTTCTCGCGGATCAATCACATCATCCACCATACCTTGACTTGCTGCAACATAAGGATTTGCAAACTTTTGCCGATATTCTTCTATTTTTTCTGTTCTCGTTTGTTCAGGATTAGGACTTTCCTCAATTTCTTTTGCAAAAATAATGTTTGCTGCTCCTTGCGGACCCATTACGGCTATCTCTGCATTTGGCCAAGCAAAGACAAGATCAGCCCCTATCGATTTACTATTTAATGCCACATAGGCTCCTCCATAGGCTTTCCTAAGGATAACCGTTAATTTTGGAACCGTTGCTTCGGAGTATGCGTATAAAATTTTCGCACCATGTCGGATAATACCCCCATGTTCCTGTTTGACGCCTGGGAAAAATCCTGTTACATCTTCAAATGTAATGAGTGGGATTTGAAACGAATCACAAAAACGAATAAATCTTGCTGCTTTATCAGATGAATCGATATCTAATCCACCTGCCATATATTTTGGCTGATTACAAACAAGTCCAACCACTTCTCCCTTGATTCGCGCTAACCCTATAACAATGTTTTTGGCAAAGTTTTTTTGTATTTCAAAAAAAGACCCTGCGTCAACAACTTGCTCTACAACATTTCGAACATCATATGGGCGAATGGGATTAAAAGGAATGACATCTGTTAAATCAGGCCTATAATCTGATTCACCTTCATATGGTGAAATGGGTGATTTTTGCTCATTATTCTGTGGTAAATAACTTAATAATGTTCGTACCTGTCGTAATACTTCTTGTTCAGTTGCTCCAGAAAAATGAGCATTACCACTTATGGTATTATGTACAATAGCTCCCCCTAAATCCTCGGAGCTTATTTTTTCACCTGTTACAGTTTCGATCACTTTTGGCCCAGTGATAAACATTTGACTAGTATTTTCAACCATAAAGACAAAATCTGTAATTGCCGGTGAGTAGACCGCTCCACCAGCACAAGGACCAAGAATGACAGAAATTTGTGGAATGACACCTGAGTAAATAGTATTTCGGTAAAAAATTTGACCGTAACCATCTAATGATACCACACCTTCCTGGATTCTCGCACCGCCTGAGTCATTGAGCCCAATAAAAGGTGTCCCATTTTTTGCAGCAAGATCCATAACAGCTGCTATCTTTTTCGCATGCATTTCACCAAGTGCCCCGCCAAAAACAGTGAAATCCTGAGAAAATAAATAAATAGGCCTTCCATTTACTTTACCATATCCAGTTACAACTCCATCACCGGGACCTTTTTTAGAGGAAAGTCCAAAGTCACTACATCTATGCTGGATAAAGGGGTTAATTTCTACAAAAGATCCTTCATCAAGTAGTAAATCAATTCTTTCTCTCGCAGTCAGTTTTCCCTTATCGTGTTGTTTTTCTACTTTTTTATCTCCTCCACCAAGTTCCACTTCACGCCTTTTTTCGTATAATTCGTTTATTTTGTCATAGATATCATGATTCATTTAGATCACCCCCATTATTTTTTTCACATAACTCAACTAAAACATTTTTTGCAGCTTTTGGATGGATAAAAGCAATTTGAGAATTTGCAGCTCCCTCTCGGGGAACTTCATCAATAAGTGGAATCCCCTTCATCTTTAATTCTACTAGCCGAGCTGATAAATCATGTACCCCAAACGCAACATGATGAATACCTTCCCCCTTTTTTTGCAAAAACTTTGCAATCGGGCTATTCGATGACATTGGTTCCAGTAACTCAATCTTTGTTTCTCCAGCTGATAAAAACGCAACTCTAACCTGCTGTGAATTTACCTCCTCCGTCCCTAAATATGTTAGTTGCAAAATATCCTTATAAAACAGCAAGGCATCTTCAATTGAATGAACAGCAATTCCAATATGATCGATTTTTTTTACCATATGAAACTCCACCTCGTTTGTAAACGTTATCAAGATATAATAATCTTCTCTTTATATAAAAGAAATTCCTCTATTTCTGACGAATTTCTTTCACATTTTAACGGTTGTCCATTTGATTCTTTCACGTTAGAATAATACTTACAAGGAGTGAAGAAATATGTCTCGTAAAACACAAAAAGTTGTTGTTTACTTAATGATTGGTGTTATGCTAATTACGACTTTACTAGCTGGAATATCTGTTTGGTTTTAGAATTAAAGTCGATTATTTTATTAAAAAAATATTGGAAAAACTTAACTTATTCCAAGGTTGTAAAGACGAACTTATTAGTTTTTTTCTTATACTTTTGCTAATAGTATAAAAAGAGCCTGACCGCAATTTGTTATTGCGTTTCAGACTCTTTTTTTATGGCCCCATGTTTA